>JAHEJP010000328.1:0-4162 GCA_024638855.1 Chloroflexota bacterium | reverse complement strand
CTGAGCCGCCAGGTTCAGTCTGAGCCGCCAGGTTCAGTCAGCTGGCTACTTCAATATCAGCCACATGGCCAATGCCTTAGGCCAGATTATGGTTTAATGTTACCCTGCCATATTTTTGGTTACAGTTCTAGCGGCTAATTATGATTTTCCACCAATCGAGAATTTTGGGCTGGCAGGCTACGATCCCCATTCGGGCCAACTTCACAACCCGGAATCCGGTTTGCGGCGCCTCACGCCCATAAGCTTTGTCGCGCCCAAAAGAGTGCTGGGAACAAAATTGATAACGAGGGCGTTAGGAATTTGTATGTCCTTGGCACGGCCGGTACGAAAGCTAACTTTTTTGAGGTGAGACAGTTCTCCCAAACATCCATATTGGAGGGCACTTTGAAATCAACATCTCTGTTCATTCTGATATTTCTCGTCTTTCTTCTTGTGACTGGATGCTCCCCCGGCGCTGCACCTCCCGCTACCACGCCGACCCCGCTCCCCGTAGTCGTCGCCCGGTCTACAATCCCTGCAGCTGAATCTGATCTGAACTCAAACGATGTTGCCAGCGAACCGACCACGGAAGTTTCCCCACCTCAAATCGTAGATGAAGCCTCTGTCGATAGTTTAAGTCTTAGGATTGAGAGCATCTTCCCGTTAAAGGTCCGCCTGACCGTTGGCGGATTTTTACCCGATGATTGTGTTGAAATCAGTGGCTGGGAACAAAACCTAAACGGTGATGCTTTGTTCCTTCGCCCAAATCTCAGCGGATTGGCGGGCGCGACCTGCTCGAATTCCCAGATTCGATTCGAGGAAGAGTTCGATCTGGATGTCAAAGATCTGTCAGTCAGCGAGCTTTCGAGTGGAGATTATTTCTTGGATGCCAACGGTTTCACATTGCCTCTAAGCCCTGCATTTGCCTCTAGTCTGCTGGATGAAGGCTTGAGCGGATGCCCGGCCGGCGACGATAGCCAGCTTCTCTACTTCGATGAAGAAGCTGGATTCTGTCTACTTTATCCCGATACTTTCATCATGCGCAATGACGAGGCCCCCGATATCGTCAGCTTTTACGGTCCGCCGCTTGATGAACACACACTTTCACCTTTACAGGCGATGCTATTTATCAGCCATCAGGAACCCGCCCAGGGTAGGACCCTGGACCAAATCGCCGCCGAACATCAGGCCAGCTACGTTGACAAAGACCGGGAATTGATCATTACCCCGGCTTTCCTGGACGGCCAATATGCCATCCTGATTGAAAATGAAGGAGAAATGGCCAATACGCGCCAGATCGTCACCTTGTACGAAGATACCATCTATGCCATTTCGGTCTCTCCCTATAATGAGTTTCCCCTGGCCGCAGATGACGTGGAATTAGTCTGGGATCTGGCTCTCAATTCTTTCACATTCATCCGACCGCCGGTCGGCCAGGAAGAAGGGCAAATCATATCCTTGGCCGAATTCGAGGGCCTAGTGGTGGAAGCCATTTCATCACACAACTTCGATTGGATGCAGGCACTAATGGATGAAACCTTTGGCTTCGCTTTCTGGCGCTCGGAGGGCTACGAGGTAACTCCTGAGGAGGCCATTGAGCAACTACGCCTCAATTACCTACAACCGGATCAGACCATCATCTTTGAGGACACGTTGCCCGATCTCAGCGATGTCTTAGGAGAAGATAGAGACATCCTCTCCATCTGGAATCCGGCGGCCAATCCCATTGGTGCGCTCTTCAGCACCGGCTGGGGGCCAGATGGCGAGGGCCAAGCCATCTTGATCATGACCGAGTCGCCCGAGGGAATTCTGGCCTGGGATGGCATCGTTTTTGCCGGTGGCGAAATGGGCGGCTTTGCCGGCCCGTAAGCCGATGGTGGCTGAAGGCGATGAGGAATCAAAAAGGAGTATCCATACGATGAGTTTACCAGGCTACGAAAACCAGCAGAAAATCCAACATACCCCGCGGGTGACCCGCTGGGCCGCCCGTGGATTAGCGCTGCTATTCATTGGCTTTAACCTTTTACTGCTTGCATTGAACGAGGATTTTCGAAACAGCCCTACCCTGCCGACCGTCGTTTTTTGGATCCTGGCTATTAGCATGTTGATTGCCTGGCGATGGGAGAGGACTGGCGGATTACTGACCATAATCCTATCTCTGGCGCTTCCCATATCAATAATTGTCCAGTGGTCAGAGACGGCCGGGTTGGTGACGTCCACCTGGCAGTTATTCCTGATCGGCTTCAGCTTGACGATCCCCTTCCTGATCATTGGCTCATTGTTCGTTTACACTGACCGGCAAAGCCAGATAGCAAGGGGTTATACGACAGAAGATCAATCGAATAGTCCATCCGAAAAACCAACCCGGACCTACCGGTTGATAGGTTTATTGGCTTTGCTGGCCATCATCTTCTTCGCGATTCCTTTTTCCATCCCCATTCGGCAGGAATTCAACAATCCTGAAGGCGAGCAGATTTCTACCAATTACCAGCAGCTTATCGACGACTTACGCGCCTATGGGGCCGAGGTTAGTCAAAACATTGCCCTCGTCGATCACCCTCTATTTTCGGCCGCCGGCATTGAACTGAACGTCGATGGCCAGATCGTCCAAGCTTTTGAATACCCCGATGTGGCCGCCGCCACGGCCGATGCATCGGCCATTTACTTCGGGGAAAACGCCGCTTGGGATAAACTGAGTCGGGACGGTACGGCCCATACTTATCAGGTTAAGAACATCCTCCTGCTCTATACAGGCGACGACGAAAGCCTGGTCACGACGTTGGAGATTGTATTTGGCCCGCCTTTTGGCGAAGGATGAAAAGAAACAATGCGAGCTTCAAAATGAAATTTTTAAGCACCCACTTTAGCCGTCACTCGAGAGCACTACCCATCCTGGTTCTTTCCATTTTTGTCCTGGTTGCCTGCAGCAGCGGACCGACTCCTCCCGGCCCGAATTCCATCGGCGGAGTTGTCGAGATGTCCGGCTACTTGCTAATCGATTGGCAAGACGGGCAACGAATCCTGATCTGGGACGACATACCCTATGGTGATCAGGGTAGCGCCAGTTCCAGTTCGACCTCCGGCCCACCGTTCCAACAAGAGGGGGGCGCCCAGTCGGCCGATGGACGTCATTATGAATACAGCCTGGAAATCAGTGACAGTCAACAAGCGGATTTCACCATCGATGGCAAACCATATGATTTGGAGCGGGGAAAGCTATTCCTGATCCACACAACCGGCGGTGCAACGTTGGTCGAGCAGCTAGATCCCGACCTGACCGGCCTATCGCCCACCAACGACGGCATCGAAGAATTCGGCCGGCAGATGCCACAAATAGCAGCTATGATCGCCGGATCAGATCTTGTGACCCCAACGCCAAAATCAGCGGTGGAACCTGCAGGTTCCACCGCCCGGTACGAAGAGCTACGAACAGCCAGTGCCCTCGACGCGTCATCAGAAGCGGTAACAGGTGATGAGACGGACCCCACTGGTGCAGCCGATCCCGTCCAGGATGATGCACACCCGTCGGCCGGCCTGGTCTACAGGTCAGATGATGGCTTGTGGATCATTGATCGAGGGGGCGAATCCCAGCTAATCATAGACCAACCAAATGCTCGCCTCTCGCCCGACGGCCGGGCCGTTGTTTTCCAACCCGAGTACGATCCAGACATCTGGCTGGCCGATTTAACCACCGCTGAAAAGCGCAACCTGACCGAGTCATCCGGCCGCTTCAATTCAGATCCCCAATGGTGGCCTGGACAACAGGACCTGATCATATTTGGATCTAGCGAAGAACTTGGACCGGGTTATGGTTATCCAACCGTCGTGCAAACTGACGGCAGCGATTACCGGATCCTTGACCAAGAAGCGGGTGGACCGTTGGCCCTTTCGCCCGATGGCCAGAAGTTAGCCTATGGCAGCTTTGCCCAGGTAGGCAAGATCTATCACCAGGATATCTATACTCGGGATGGGGCAACTGAACCTTTCGATCCGGCCGATTATGGCCTATCCGTCGAGAAGATATTTCAGCCCGCCTGGTCTCCCGACGGCCGGCACTTAGCCTGGGAAGTCAGCAGCAGCCCAGACACTTCTGGCTGGTCTTTGGGGATCGCTGTATTTGATCTGGAAGTTAAGACCGCCGAACTGTTTCATACGTTCACGCCTATGGGTGGTGGGATGTTTC
>JAHEJP010000039.1:19048-21091 GCA_024638855.1 Chloroflexota bacterium | reverse complement strand
TAGAACCTTACGATAGTACGCTGGCTTATATCGTTGGTGGAATCGTCGCCGCTGGGATCATCGCCTGGTCTTTACGGCCTAATATCAAGCGCCTGCTAGCTGGAAATGAAAGGATAGTGGGTCCGCGGTCTAAAAGAAAACGGAAGCAAGATTCCTGAGCCTGGTTTACGATCGTTCGGCCCGTAGCCGTAGGACAAAGTAACACCTCTTATCCTGTTGACCAATACTATTTGATCGATCTCCTCCCAGAAATCATTCCCCACTCTTGGTAAGCATTTCATAATGAAGTAGGCCCATGGCATCGACGGTTACTCCCTCCACAATGGTAAGAGAAATGGCTTTACGAGGCTCCTGGGTCAGATCGAGCGTGGGAAATTCCTTGGCCCAAAGTTCCTGGATTTGGCCATAAAGTTCGAGCCGCTTGCTTTCGTCATTCTCTTCCATGGCTTCGGCATAAAGATCATCCATCGCCTGGCTCTCGAAATTCGAACAAACACTATCTGTATTGGTTATGAAATATTCGATCCAGCTCATGGCATCCAGGTAGCTGGCGGGTTGGGTAATTGAAGGCCAACCTAAAAGATAGGCTGGATAAGAGCAATTAAGGCTTTCAGGTCGGAACACTTCCCAAGGCGCCCCTTGCAAAGTGACCTGGATCAAATCGGTCTCCTCCAGCTGTTCCTTGAGCACCATGGCATATTGTTCTTCCAGATCGGTGTATCGCCCGTCATTGACGAACCAGATGGTCATCTCCAATTTACTGCCTGGACTGTAACCTGAAGCGGTCAGAATCGACCGGGCCATTGTCAGATCGCGCGCTGGCTCCGTTGCCAGGTGACCGGGGGTGTCATTTGGAACGGGGCTATATAGAGGTTTGCGTGTGTCACCGAACACCCCAGAGGCCAAAGCTTCGCGATCAATGGCCAAGGCTATCGCTTCTCGAAGCCGCGCATTACTCCAAGGCGTTTCCCTCTGTTCGAAGACCAGATAGCTCTTGAAAGTGGATGGACCCTCCCAATAACTAAATGATGAATCTGAAGCTAATTGCTGGAGATCACCCCGCGCCAGCCCAGTCCAGGCGAGGTCAACTGCATCATTCTCGAGTGACCGGCGCATTTGATCCGAGCTTTCGTAGAAGCGTAGCTGGATATTGGCGAATTTTGGAGCTTCGCCGGGCCATAGGGGGTTGGCTACCAAACGCATCTGATTGCCTGGTTCCCAATCGACCACATTATATAACCCGATGCCACCACAAGCATTCACAGCGTCAGGATTATTCGCATAACATTCCTGGCTAATGATATAGAACGGGGGTGTGGCTACAACACTCGGGAAGTAGGCGGTTGGCGCCTTCAAAACAAATTTGACGGTCTGTGGATCGATCACTTGTACGGCATCGGCATCGGCAAAGTTATCTTCATTGTCGTCCTTGAGATAACGATTAACTTGAAAGTTTCCTAAGCCGGCAGCCCTACTTATGGAAAACCTTACATCATCGGCCGTTAACTCGCTTCCGTCTGGAAAGCTTAGCCCTGGTCGTAAACGAAATGTGTATTCTCTTTTATCCTCAGAAATTATTGGAAAATCCTCGGCTAAGACCGGTACCAGTTGATTTTCGGAATTGACCATTAGCAGACCAGACATCGTATTGCTGGCGACCTCCCAATTGACCAGGTCCAGGTTTCTGGCGGACGGATCCAGGTTATCCAATTGGCCGACGATACCCAGAACGAGTTCATCATCAGGTGTACCTATTAAAGATTCGCCGGCATCAATCGCCTCGTTTGGTACGATCCAGGCATTCGCCAGGCGCTCAAGCGCGCCGTTTTCCTGAATCTCGCTAATGGCTTCATTCAATAGTTGAAGCAAAGCTTCGTCGTGCGCTTGGAGGGCGATTCCATATGATTTTTGCGTTATCCAGGCCTCTTTTCCCGAACCCCCGGCTATTTTCAACTGTTGTGGGTAGGTCCCCGTGAATGATTCAGCATCATCGTTGTCCAAGATCACGCCTTCCACCTCAAGGTTGATAAGTGCTTGCAGAGC
>JAHEJP010000039.1:0-18948 GCA_024638855.1 Chloroflexota bacterium | reverse complement strand
AAGGCGATCCGGCCGGCTATGGCATCCTGAACGGCTATACCGACCGATTTGAAGTAGGTAATTTGCTTTGATTTTGTCCTGCCCGGCTTATCACCATTGAGGATTTGGCCTAATTCTGCATAAACATGGTCATCATTTATTTGACCGGCCGCCAAAGGAACAAGTAAGTCACCCGCTTCTTCCATCACGGCTTCGACGGAATCGACCACCACTAGCGATCGGATAATCGTTTCCGCATCGACTTCCTGCATGTCCGGTTTGAAGGCGCCGATTGCGTTGATATGAACGCCGGGCTCTAGATCCCGGCCGTCGAATACCGGAGTAGTTGAGGTCGTCGCCGTGCAAATGATATCAGCGCCAGCCAACGCTGCAGCAGGGCTATCGACGACCTCGATCTCATTGGGAACTGGTCCGAAGCCGGCCATGGTTGCAGCGAATTGTCGGCCTTGATCCTGGTCGAGACTATAGACCCGAACCGACTGGATAGCTCTCACAGTACATATGGCTTCCAACTGTGTCCGAGCCTGAACGCCGCTGCCAAAGATGGCCGCTATCTGGGCGTCACTTCGAGCCAGGACATCGGTCGCTGCACCGGAGGCTGCCCCAGTACGGATAGCAGTCAAAGCGCTGCCTTCCAAGAGGGCAACCGGCCGGCCGGTAAGGTCGTCCAGAAGTAACACCACGGCGCTAATAGCCGGCTCTTGCCGTTTTACATTTCCGGGAAATACGCTGACGATTTTTACGGCCAGGTCGCCCTTTTCTTCTAGGTAGGCAGGCATAATCAGGGTCGTGCCCTCGTAGGCCGGGACATCTATGTGGCTGCGAAGTGGGACTGTGGCTAGGCCGGCCGAAAGGTGTTGGTAGGCTTCTTTCATACCGGCAATGGCTTGGCTCATCGGCAATGCTTGCCGGACTTCCCCAGCATTTAAGAATCGAAGGTCAGGCATGGGTGATTTGCCTGGGGCTAAGGAACTGTGGATCGGAAAAAGCAAGCGTCTCAGCTTGACTATGCATTTCCCTCAGTCAATACCCAAATAAGCTTTCTGCACCATCTCATTTTGGCGCAGATTGGCGGCCGAGTCGTGCAAGACAATTTCGCCGGTCTGCAGCACATATCCTCGATTTGCCACTTGAAGAGCCATATGGGCGTTTTGTTCGACCAGCAAAACCGTTGTCCCTTCCTGGTTGATACGCACAATGGTGTCAAAGATAGCTTCCACAAGCACCGGCGCAAGTCCCATAGACGGCTCATCCATCAGTAATAAACTCGGACGGGCCATCAAGGCTCGCGCGGTGGCTAACATTTGCTGCTCTCCACCGGATAGGGTACCAGCTACCTGAGTACGTCGTTCCAGTAGTCGAGGAAAGAGTTTGTAAACGCCCTCCAAATCTTCTTTGGTTCCTTGATTGTCGTTACGGTGGTAGGCGCCCATTTCCAGGTTCTCTAGCACAGTCATTTTCGAAAATACACCCCGACCTTCCGGAACCATCGCCACGCCTTTGGTAGGTAATTCGTGGGCCTTGTAGGCCAACAAGTCCTCACCCTCTAAAGTAACGGAACCCGATCGAGGTGTCATCAAGCCGCTAATGGTACGAAGCGTCGTCGTTTTCCCGGCGCCATTTCCGCCAATCAAGCTGACAATTTCCCCTTGTTCAACGATGAGGGAGACGCCTTTCAGCGCATGGATATTGCCATAGTAGGCTTGTACGTCATTGACTTCAAGTAGAGCCATGCTTCTTCCATTACTCCTTCTGATCGCGACTGTTCGTCATCGAGCTCATTTGAGAGCCATGTGAGTTAAGATCCCAGAATACTCGCTAAGCTTCAATCGTCGCGCTGGCTGCAGCGCCTCTTCCTAGGTAAGCTTCGATCACCCTGGTATTCGTTTGGATCTCAGCGGGCGTTCCCTCAGCGATTTTCTCGCCATAGTCCAAGACAGTAATGTTTTCGGAAATACCCATCACGACCCGCATATCATGCTCGATTAGCAGGATCGTAATGCCCAATTCATCGCGCAGTTTTTTAATGAAGGCGGTGGTTTCGGCCGTTTCTCTTGGATTCATTCCGGCCGTTGGTTCATCCAACAAGAGCAGGTCCGGCTTGCTAGCCAGAGCCCGGCCGATTTCCAGGCGCCGCTGGTCGCCGTAAGGCAAATTTCGGGCCAGACTATCGCCTAATCCCTTCAATCCAACGAATTCGAGCAGCTTGTTGGCTTCGATCACAGCCTCTTGCTCTTCTTCGTTCGTCTTTTTGGTGCCAAAAAGAGCGCCAAGCCAACTAGAGTGAAGTTGGGTCTCCATGCCGGCCAGGATATTCTCGATGGCCGTCATGTAAGCGAAGAGGCGGATATTTTGGTAAGTACGGGCGATGCCCATATGCGCGACCTGATCGGGCTGCCGGCCCTTAAGGGATTGCCCGGAGAACATGATCTCGCCTTCGTCAAAGTCATAGAAGCCAGTAATACAGTTAAAAAAGGTCGTCTTTCCGGCGCCGTTTGGTCCAATGATACTAACGATGCCGCCGGTTGGTATCGAAAATGTCAGACTGTCGACGGCCGTGAGACCACCAAACCGTTTGGTTACATTCTTCGATTCAAGGATAGTTACCATAGTCAATTACCTTTAAGAGTGTCACGGTTTAAAACCAAAGAAAGGATTCCGTTGCACGCTTATACCAAGTCGGCTACTTGTTCATGATGCGGCCCCTCGTGATCGGCGATATCATCTTCGGCATGTAATTCTCGCCTGCGAATCGGCGAAGGCCATAAGCCTTCAGGCCGCACCAACATCATCACAATGATCAATGCACCGTATAACAACAGGCGATATTCGGCAAATTCCCTCAGAAGTTCCGGCAAGCCAATTAAAAACAGAGCGCCGACGATTACACCGGGTAGACTACCGATGCCGCCTACGATGATCAGGCTCAATACATTGATCGAAATCAACAAACCGAAGCTATGCGGAAAGATTGAAGCCAGGCGAGAGGCGAAGATCCCCCCAGCCAGGCCACCAAAAGCTGCGCCAATGGCGAAGGCCAGCAGCTTGGTACTCACCAGGTGAATACCCATCGCTTCGGCCACATCTTCGTCCTCGCGCAGGGCCATCCAACGACGTCCCGGCCGCCTGTCCCTTAACCGAGAAGATACCCATATAGCCAGGAGACAGCCTATCAAGATTAAATAATAAAATGTTTGTGGTCTATCAAAAACAAAATTCACGATCGGAACTGTCGGCCGGCCAATTTTTATGATGCCTTGGGCGCCGCCTATGATGGGCTTCAAAAGATCCGATGCCACCAATACACGGATGATCTCGCCGAAGCCAAGGGTGACGATGGCCAAATAATCTCCGCGCATGCGCAGCACGGGAATGCCCAAAATGATCCCGGCAGTAGTAGCCGCTAGAATGCTAAAGGGGAGCGCTACCCAGAATGGCAATCCTAGACCTAGGTCTCCGGTGGACGTCAAGAGTCCCATGACGTAGGCGCCAATGGCGAAAAAGGCTACATAACCCAGATCCAAGAGACCGGCAAAGCCGACGACGATGTTAAGTCCCAGCCCCATCAAAATGAATACGCCGACGACATCCAAAACTTCTGACAGGTAAATACCCAATATCCATGGCAGCGTGAGAATCAATATCACCAGGGCTACCTTGCCTACACGGCCCAGTCGGGACTCTTGTTCTGTTGTCAAAGCCGCTTTCCGGTCTTGGAAACGGTCCCTACCACCAGCCTCCCACCAAACGGTAAAAACTGTCGCCACGACGAAGATAATGACTGCCAACAATGGCTGAATCCCTTTGGTTCCAAAAATGATCCTGATTAACTGCCTCGGGAAGGGACGGAAAATATTGATTAAGATCTCGGAAAAGAGGCCAATGCCCAATGTCCAAGTAATGCCCGATAGCAACGGCTTTTGAACGCGCTCAGGTAGGAGATGGAAACCAGCGCCGAGAGCACCCAAGATCATCATGATCAAAATCAACAAAATACTACCGACGACTTCACCCTGATCGAAAGTCAAGAATTCGATTAATACTGGGGAGACATTGGGCATTGCCACTCGGATACCGGGCCAGATAACGGTCAACAAAATCAGGGCGACCAATGGCAGCGCCGTGAATAAACCGGCGACTAGGCCATTTAAGAGCCCCGGACCAACTTTTACTTCGTCGTCTCCTCGTACCACGATGTAGCCGATCAGGAGTGGAATGCTATAAAGTAATATCTGACCCAAGGTGAGAAGGCCGGTGATGATATCCCGCTCGTCAAAGGTCACGGCCATGCCGATGGCGCTGACGCTTACGGCGACAACACCGGCTAATAAGCCCAATCGAATCGTTCTACGCATATTGAGTTGGGACATGAAATTTCCCCTTATGCTTTCTCTTCAGACAACTTTTCGCCCACGATGCCCTGCGGCCGGAAGATCAGCACCAAAACCAGCAAGATAAAGGCCGTGGCATCTTTTAGTTGGTGGGCGCCGGGAACGCCGAGCCCTTCCAATACCAAAGGGGGTCCCAAGGACTCGATCACACCCAGGAATAGCCCGCCCAACGCCGCGCCGGGAATGCTGCCAATTCCGCCCAGAACGGCCGCTGTAAAAGCCTTGATGCCGGGTGTAAAGCCCATGAAGAAATGCACTTGGCGGAAAACCAGGCCCCAAAAGACCGCGGCGATGGCGGCCATGGCCGCCCCAACCATAAAGGTGATGGCGATGGTACGATCGACGTTGATGCCCATCAAGGAGGCCACATCTTTGTCCTCGGCTACAGCCCGAATCGCCTTTCCTGTCCGTGTGCGTTGAACCAGAATATACAGGGCTAAGAGCATCAGAAGAGATGCGACCATAACCCCTAGGCGGGCTCTCAGAAAATCAAAGCCGAAGATAGATATCCGGCCTTGCAGGAGAGTGGGCACAGGAAAAGGTATGATTTCTCCACCATAGAGACCGCGGAAGAAATATTGCCAGAAAAAAGAGGCCCCGATGGCGGTGATTAACGGCACAAGGCGGGGAGCCCGTCGCAATGGACGATAGGCTATCCGCTCGGTAAGTAAGGCGACTCCCATCGCTACCAACATGGCTACCACGATGATGGCCAGCAAACCGATGATCGGTTGGGCGTCCAGAAAGCCCGAGGCTGCCATTGGCGCCGCAACGAATACAGCGGTAGTCATGGCCCCAGACATAAAAAACTCGCCGTGAGCGAAGTTAATCATGAACAAAATGCCGTAAACCATCGTATACCCCAAGGCTATCAGGGCATACAGGCTACCCTGGGACAGGCCTGAAACGAGAAACGTCGCCCAATCGCTGGTTTGGTACGTGGTGCCGACACCAAAAAAAACTTTGGCTATCACGCCATAGATGATTAAGACGATAATAACTGCTCTGAATACCCACAGAGCGACCCCTACCCAATCAAGATCCTTGAAACGCTTGGTCATATAATCCACTCCAATTGCACGGTCAATGGTAAATGACTGGAGAATGCGATCGAGAACAGCGTCTAATTCAGTCTGCACTGATGAGGAGAAACGAATTCCTCCCACTGGCATAAATAGGCCTGTCAAATCTCTGACACGAAAAAGGCCAAGGAACTTCGTACTGAAGAGATAATAGGCTCCGATGAATAATACTGAAACCTATTATCTCTTCTTTTCAACCGGTCAAGTTTGATGTTGCTTTTCCGGTCATCAGGTTAAAACTATGGCCAAATGCGAACAAACTCGTTGTTTTGTACTTCGCTCACCGAGATCTTCGGATCGGCGCAGTCACCATTTTCATCGCAAGAAATCGTGCCAGTGATACCTTCAAGACCTGATGTCGCAGCGAGCGCATCACGCAAAGCCTGGCGGCCGATGAGCAGCGTACCATCACCGCCTTGCTGAGCTACCTGCTCGACGGCATCCAGGACCATCATGGTGGCGTCGTAGGCATGGGCGTGGAAAGGCGCCGTCGGCTCGGTGCCATATGCTGTCATGTAAGCAGGCAGGAATTCATCCTGATAAAAGGTGTTAGTAAAGCTCAGATCAGGACCGGAGGCGTACATGCCATCGGAGGTGCCCACGGTATTTTCCAGGAAACTTGGGGACTGGATACCGTCTGCAGCGGCCAAGATTACGCCATCCAGGGCTTCAATGTCCCTGGCCGTATTGGTGATTAACGAGCCCAAGGGAATGAAAACCGGGTAGAAGATAAACTCAGGTCCAGCTGCTGCTACAGTTGTCAGCAGTGGTTCGACGTTGGAGGCATCGGCCGCCTCAGCCTCAAAAGCTACGACCTCGCCGCCCAGTTCCTCAAAGGCATTGGTGAAAGCGGCTGCCAAACCCTCAGTATAAGGATCACCATCATGGATAGCAGCAACTTTGTTCACGCCGAGTTCGTTTTTGGCGAATTGAGCCATTGCCGCGCCCTGAACCAAGTCGTTGTGAGCTGTTCGGTAATAGCCAACTTGCCCAGCCTGTGCGGGATCGGTCAGTGCCGGGGAGGTATTCGAGGGAGAAACCATGGCGTATCCGGCTGAAGAAATGATCTCGGCTGCCGGAACACCAGCGCCAGAACAACTCGTGCCGATCATGGCCACAATCTGAGGGTTGGAGACGATCTTTTGCGCTGAGGTTTGGCCACCCTCGGCATTACAGCCATCATCCTCGGGCTGCAATTCCAGCGAATGACCCAGGACTTCTTCCCGGAAATCAAGGGCTATTTCTACACCATGCTGGGAGTCCAGGCCCAATTCAGTATTGGGGCCGGAAATGACGAGCGAAGAAGCCAGAAGGATAGGCTCATCCGGCGCTACCTCAACGCATCCAAGCGCGTCTGTACATTCTAAAGTCTCACCGCCACAAGCGACGACCAGTAAGGCTACACCCAACAACAGCATAGCAAGTGTTATCAAACGTTTCATTATTCTCCTCCAATCTTTGATGATTACGTCACCATTTGCGACCACAAAATGCGGCCGAGTCTCTTACAAATGTGACACAAATAGATAGTCTCTTCCTAAATTTATCAGCTTAACCAGATTGTTTGTCCGCCATCACCTCCTCGATCGTGGCCTGAAGAAACAGGCAAATAAGGGGTAAGGAAACCATCCCCAGTGCCCCTTTCCATTGGTGATCCTCGAATTAAGGTTAGGATTCTATTAAATTATCACTCGTTGTCAACTGTGGGTTTTGTTACGGCTTCGATTTTGTGTACGGACATCAACACAAATCGGACACATAACAGTGAAGTTTAAAGGATAATTTCGCCCAAATGACAGTATTTCTATCAGATTTCAAACGTCGATGGTAAGTTTTCAACAAATTTGCCCGTTACCATGAAGATGACTCGTTCGGCAATATTAATCGCTCGATCACCAATGCGTTCAAGAGCATGGCCAACCCATAGTAGATAGGTAGCCCGGCGAATATAATCATCATCTCGCATTTCTTCTAAAGTTTCACGAAACAGCTTATTGTACTGTTTGTCCAATTTGTCATCACGGCGCATAAGGCTCAAGGCAAGGTCAGGGTCTCGTTCAATATAGGATCGAACACTCTCCTGTGTCATCTGCCGCGCTCGTTTAGCCATTTTGGGCAATTTATGCAGGGAGGAAATTTCCTCTTCACCTTTCATCCTCTCCACCAATCGAGCAATGCCGGATGCGTGATCACCCATGCGTTCTAATTCATTGACCACATGCATCGCCGCGATAGTCTCCCTCAGATCGGTGGCAAATGGTTGCTGGGTAGCCAATACCATCAGACATAACTCCTCAACCTCGAAGCGTAAGGCATTGGTCGCTTCATCGTCGGCAATCACTTTTTGGGCAAGATCGATATCCCGATTAATTAACGCATCCATGGCCTGCTCTATGGCCAGGTCAACCGTACTGGTTAACCGAAGGATTAAGTTGTTCATCTCAGCGAGTTCTTGGGTCAGAATGCTACGTTGTTTCATGAAATCTTGCCCTTAGAATGTAAACAGCTCATTTATCAAAGAATACCGGTTGAAGAGCTATTGCAACTCAGAGTACCACGATTTTATTTCTCTAATTTTATACCGTATCCACTGAAACAATTCCACATGGTATTTTTCGGTAAGAGTGGAAGTTGTTTTACAGTCAACCTTATTGATTAATCATCCACAACCAGAATCATCACCCCAACTGACGATAGAGCATCATGAGAGCATTCGCATCATGAGATATCATGGGCCTTCCATGCCCGCAAGCAATCGTAGCTGGATGTAATCGCAATAATTTCATAGCCGATAGACGAGCGGCTTCTTGGTCTGCCGTAATCCGTTTTCGGGTGATATTGAGTTGGTCGCCATTGGTATTCAAGGCATCCCCGGCAAATAAGATTCCCTGAACCGGATTGTAAAAAGAGAGATGATCGAGCGTATGTCCTGGCGTAGCTAATACTTCGATCTCATCTATTCCCGGCACGACTTCCCCTTCCGCAATCGTATGAATTACCTCCGATGGGAGGGAAGGATAACCCATAAAATTATTGACGATGAATTGCATCACGCGAGGCATATGTTTCGGCGATTTTCCCTCGCGTAATAACTCGGCCGTGGCCTTACTAGCATAAATAGTCGCGCCAGACTCGGCTTGCAATTCGGCCGAACTTCCTGCATGGTCGGCGTCAGCATGGGTTATCAGAATCGTCGACAGATCCCCAGGCTGACGACCGATTTCGTGGATGGCCTGCTTTACCTTCCCTGCATCGCCTGGCATTCCCGTATCTACGAGGATCAAGTCACTTTCTCTTTCCCAAAGGTAGATATTGCTGCGCTTCCCTTGAATCCAATGTATGCCGGGCAATAATTCCATCGTTCACTCTGACAACGATTTAGAGGCCGTTAGATCAAACGCAGCCTGCAAGGCATCATATTTTTCTTGGGACATCGGCTTGCTGGTGCTTTTTTGCCGTAAGAATCCCTTGACTTTGGAATAGTGCATCGCGGGAAAATCGGCATCGGCAACATCCAGGTTTTTAATATTCTTACTGGTAAAGACGATTATCGCCCCGACTGGCACCTCCAAGAGATCTGGCACATTCGCTTTTATGTACCCGGCAAGAGCAGCAATCGCTTTTTCCGCGTCCTTCGAAGGGTTACCCACACCTTCCTGACCGAAAAATCTACGAAAGCCGATTCCTGTTTGCCGCCATTTATTCCCATCAGCGACGATGTTGCCAACCTGGTATTTAGGGACAAAGACGATAGGGCCGGCTTTTGTGAGTAGGACATGGGGCGTTGGCAGCAGGTAATGATACATCCGGTCACCGCGGGCCGCTTTTTTGACGGCCTCGTCGAGTACTTCATCCGGCCTGGGCGAGCGGTTGAAGCGATGAGCCAGATATATTCCGTATTGAGATAAGCTAAAGCCCACTAATAAAGCCAACAACTGGAACAAGAGCAGATTCTGGATATTGATGAATACCAGAACAAAGCCCCCAAGTAAAAATACGAATCCAATGAGACTAGCTTGTTGACTGCGTTTTTTCTGTTTTGCGATGTACCCTTCGTCGCGCAGTATTTCCATAACTCCTACCTAAGATTGAACCAACATGACAATAGCATCAAATCTTTTGCTGGTGTCCGAAATTCATCGGGGTCATTCACTATCACCATCATATCTAGTCAAAACCAGGCAAGCATTTTGTCCACCCAGTCCAAAAGAATTCGACATCACCGTTTTCAACAGGGCTTTTCGTGGTGCATTGGGAACATAGTCTAGATCGCACTCAGGGTCAGGCGTCTCATAATTCCAGGTTGGTGGTATGGTGCCCTCTTGCAATGCTCGGATGCAGAAGATGGCCTCAATCGCTCCGGCGCCACCCATAGCATGCCCCATGATTGACTTTGTGCTGGATATGGGGATATTGTAGGCTTCTTCGCCAAATAAATTCTTGATGGCTTTCGTTTCCATCGCATCATTGATCGGCGTCGAGGTTCCATGGGCGTTAATATAGTCAATATCCGTGGTCGATACGCCAGCATCCTCCATCGACCAACGCATTGCCCTGATTGCCCCAGCACCTTCCGGATCCGGCGCAGCCACGTGGAATGCGTCAGAAGATGAGGCATGCCCGAGAAACTCGGCAAGGATTTCCGCTCCCCGGGACAGCGCCTGGTCTAGACGCTCCAGGACGACCACCCCAGCCCCTTCACTCAAGATAAATCCGTCACGATCCTTGTCAAAGGGGCGACAAGCCTCCTCGGGATTATCATTGAATCGGGTCGTCAGCGCTCTCATCGCCGAGAAGCCTGCTACGGCCGATAAGTGAATCAATCCTTCCACACCTCCGGCAATCACCCGATCAGCTACACCTCTACGAATGAACTCGGCTGCTTCGCCAATCGCCTGTGTACCAGTCGCACATGCGGCAACAACCGTGCTAATTGGACCTCGCGCCTTGGCCATAAGACTGATGTGATGAGTAGGCATGTTAGGTAAGGAACCGGTAATGGCGAACGGGCTCACACGCGAAAGCCCTTTTGCTCGATACTTCTGAAGGTTTTCGTCGGCCCAATCTAAGCCACCCATGCCTGTGCCTATCACCACACCTAGTCGTTCAGACTTCTTTACATCCTCTTCTTGCTTTAGGCCAGCACTCGCTAGAGCCAGCCGACCGGCCGCAGAAGCCAGTTGGGAGGCGCGGGACATCCGGCGTGCTTCCTTGAAATCTATGTAATTCCGGGGGTCAAAGTTCTTAACCTCACCGGCAATGCGGCACGGTAGATCGCTTGCATCGAAGGAAGTAATTTTTGCAATGCCAGATCGTCCAATAAGCGCATTCTGCCAGCTTTCCTCAACGCTATTGCCCACTGGAGTAATCGCGCCCATCCCGGTGATAACAATACGCGGGCGACCGCGGGCATCTAAATATCGATTCATATTCTTCTCCATTTCATATGGCAGAATTAAGCGATCGTATAACCAGCCGTGGACACGCAGTCTGCTGTGCTAAGTAAGCCGAAGTTGTCGAGTTGAACAACTGTTTCTATCTATCGGCTTTCTATTTTGAGAAAAGTTCCGCCCTTACTATTCGTTGAAAAAAAACAAAGGAACCTTTCTCCACCTATGCTAAAGTTCTGAATTTGCAGGAACCGCCAAAGAATTCTCCAACCCTTGGCGAATTGCGCCAACAATATCATGTTGAACTGCTGATCGAGCCTGGCCTACAGCTTGTTTAATGGCGTACGCATTGGAGCGGCCGTGACAAACGATAACAATGCCGTTGACGCCTAAAAGCGGCGCTCCTCCGACTTCGTTTGGGTCTAATTGTTTTCGAACTCGAATAAAGGCCGGACGGGCTAAAAGGCCACCTATAGAGGTAAAGATGCCACGGGTCAATTCTTGGCGAATCGTATCTGACATATAGCTGGCAACCGATTCGGCAGTTTTCAATACCAAGTTTCCAGTGAAACCATCAGTCACCGCTACGTCAGCACCACCGCGTACAAATTCTTTGGGCTCAATGTTACCCACATAATTCAGTCCGCTGTCGGCCAATAAGGGAATCGCTTCCTTGATCAATATGTTTCCTTTACCCTCTTCTTCACCGTTGGACAACAAAGCCACACGTGGACTGTCAATTTTGCGGATACGCTCAACGTACTGGCTACCCATAAGTCCAAATTGAAGCAAATACTCGGGTTTACAGTCAGCGTTTGCCCCATGATCGATGAGCATGGGGCGCTCTTTAATTGGGAATATCACACCAAGAGCCGGCCGTTTGATGCCTCGTATCCTGCGCAAGGTATGTAGGGTAGCGACAGCAAGGATACCACCCGTGTTGCCTGCGCTGACAAAGGCATCCGCCTGGTTTTCTTTTACCAGACGTAAGCCTACATGCATCGAAGAATCTTGCTTATTCCTGGATGCTTCGCCAGGTTTGTCTTCCATTTCTATAACCTGGCTGGCGTGATGGATATGAATAGGAAGATCAGACGCATCGTGCCTTTTGAGCTCGACTTGAATTTGAGCTTCATCCCCTACTAGAATGATTTCTTCGCCAAATTCCCGGGCTGCCATGACTGCGCCAGCGACATCAGGGCCAGGGTGGGTATCACTTCCCATGGCGTCAACAACGATCCGCATGCCACCTATCCTCTATCCAGTTACCTTTGACAGACGGTCATCCCAGAGGTAAATAAGAGCGCATTTTCTTATAGATTCGCGGATTCTACAGGTGCCCCAATGTTAAGTCAAACCACAAGCTCGCTCATTTAACATGCTCTATCACTCTTGACATCTGAAACGGCAAACGTATAATAAACAAACATATAGACGTCTATCAATTTGTGAATTATGACCCTAAATTCCGTAACCTTCGCCAAGGCCATGGCCGATGAGACCCGGCAGCAAATTATGCTTTTATTATGTTGCGAGTGGATTTGCGTGAGCGATCTCGTCGATCAGACTGGGGTCAGCCAACCAACAGTCTCCCACCATTTAGGCATTTTACGCGAAGCCGGCCTGGTCGCGACCAGACGCGAGGGTAAACAAGTTTTTTACACGCTAAACCAGGAAGAGGTCGCGGTCTGTTGCGGAAACTTAATGCAGAATTTTGCCCCTGAAAAAAGCATCTCATTGGTAGAGAACGCCGATGATCAGGTAAAGACCGTCGACGAACGTTGAGCGCTCATTTAATAAGCAATCACATTGATAATCGTCAATATATACTGGCTTGACCGACCACGTTCTCTTGTTATCGATTTGGCTGTAACCGGCCGTAAAGCCAGCCACTTGCGGTTAATGGTTAGAAGGGGATCTCATCCTCTTCTTGTGCTGCAGCAGATTCAGATGGGCCGTCTGCCTCAAATCCACCATCTTCTCTACCACCTAGGAATACAAAGTTAAAGGCTCGTAATTCGTACGCACTGCCAACCGACCCATCCTGACGGGTAAACAGTTTTGGTCCGCCCGTTTGTGGATCTGTCTCCAGCCGGCCTTCCACTAATACTTGTCGTCCTTTACTCAAATATTGGTTGGCTGCCTCTGCCTGACGCCCCCACACCGAGACGCGGAACCAAGTTGTCTCCTTACGGGGTTCCCCACTGGCCCGATCCGTCCAACGCCTGTTCGTGGCCACGCTGAAATTGGTGACCGCCGTGCCGTCGGGCATATAACGCATCTCCGGATCACGGCCCAAATTACCAGCAATTACTACTTTTTGATACATGATTTAAACACTCCTTTATATACCCTGAAACAGCCAAAACCGCTGTGAAAATAGTATCACATTTGTTTTAGTCGTGTCAAGAACACTTGTTCTATATTTTATCATTTTTTCATCTCTTGAGCAATTCTTATCATACCCAACCGCGCAATCGTACCGCTTCGGCGACTCGTGCCACTGCTACCAAGTAAGCAGCGACCCGGTTCTCGATTTGTTTGCTCTGAGCCATCTTCTGAACGGCTTGAAAAGCCGTCGTTATTTTGTTATCAAGACGCTGGTTGACCAACGACTCATCCCACCGAAATTGGTAGGCGTTCTGGACCATCTCAAAATAGGAGACGGTCACACCACCAGCATTGCAGAGAAAATCTGGGATAAGGTAAATGCCCTTATCAAACAAAACTTTGTCAGCCCGAGGCGTAGTGGGGCCATTGGCTAACTCTGCGATGATCTTGGCCTTGATAAGATCGGCGTTTTTGCTAGTTATCTGGTTTTCAATGGCCGCTGGTACTAGGACGTCAACATCCAACTCCAACAACTCCGAGTTACTGATAAATTCAGAGTCAGGGCAATCTTTGACGGTTCTTGCTTCGCGTAAGTGATTTTGAACGACAGCGGGATCGAGCCCGTTTGGATTATAAATCCCGCCAAACTCATCGCTGACGGCGACAACCTTCAGATCTGAAACTTCATGGGCCAAGCGGTGGGCATGAGAGCCCACATTGCCATACCCTTGAATGGCGCATGTCGATCCCGCCAAGGGTATCCCTTGAACTCTAGCAGCTTCGCGGATGGCGAAAATTCCCCCCATAGCAGTGGCTGCGGACCGGCCGGCCGAACCGCCCAATTCCTGAGGTTTGCCGGTTATCACACCGGCTTCGTGATGCCCGACCAGGATCTCATATTCATCCAACATCCAGGCCATTATTTGGGGGTTGGTATGCACATCTGGGGCCGGGACATCTTGGGTTAGCCCCACAAATCGTGTCACAGCTCGAATATAACCCCGGCTAACGCGCTCCAATTCAGACACTGACAATTGGCGAGGATTACAGATCACACCTCCTTTGCCACCACCCAATGGTAGATCGGCAACAGCAGTCTTCCAGGTCATCCAGGCAGCCAATGCTCGAACTGTATCAATAGTCTCATCCGGATGGAAACGTATGCCCCCTTTTGCTGGCCCACGCGCATCATTGTATTGGACCCGGTAGCCGCGGAAGGTCTCAGTCTGACCATTATCCATACGCACCGGGATACTGAAATGAAACTCGCGTAATGGTTCTCGTAGAAACCTATGCATTGCTGGTTCTAGTTGCAAAACCTCGGCGGCTTCATCCAGCTGGGCCTGGGCAATAGCAAAAGGATTAAGATTCTCGGTCATTCAAATACTCCTGACAAACTGACTTGCTAGGGCTGGGCGAGCATTGCTTTGATTGTATTCTGAGGTGAAATCGCCGGCTCTTACCCGGCTATCGTATCTTCTGTGCAAGCCCCTTCTGAAACTGGCTAGTGATATGGTTAATTGTACCACCGATACGGCCGGTCTGCTTCTCGCCCGGCATATGTTTCCTATGGTAAACTATCCGCCTTATGCTGGAAGCTTACCCACCCCGCACCCCTGGACGAACCATCGGGCTAGGGCTTATTGCTGGAATAATCGCGTTCGATATACTCGCGATTTTCCTTCTGTTACGATTACCGATCAATATCTGGTCCTTTCTTTTAAGCCTCCTCGTCGTTGTATCTATACCTTGTTTGTATTGGGTCGCGTTCTTGACAACCAGCCTAGCGACCTCTAACTATCACATTGAAGCGGATTCGCTGGTCATCGAATGGGGCCGGCTGCGCCAAGTAATCGGCTTGAACCAGATCCAGGCCCTATACCTTGGGGATGAACAAATGAAGCCTCATCGCTTCCGCGGATCGCGCTGGCCTGGACTGATGTTCGGCCGGGCACTATTACCAGCTCACTCCCAACCGCGGGAGGATAATCGGGAATCGCCTACCGAAAAGGATCAGGCCGGAAGCGAGCGGCTGTTGGCGACCTTTTTTTTCGCCACGCGGCCATTAAACCAACAATTGTTGATCTCCACCGGTCCGGCAATCTACGGCATCTCGCCGCCCGATCCGGCCGGTTTTAGAAGCGAACTAGATGGATTAAGAGCAGGAGAAAATAACGAGTCAACCTCCGAAATCTCACCCACGAACTGGGGTTTTTTAGGCTGGGACATCTGGCATGATCGCATCTTGAGAATTTGTCTGGGTGCTATACTCTCATTGAACGGCCTGCTCTTCGCCCTTTTGACCATCCTAATCAGCCGTCTACCAACAGAGATGGCGCTTCACTTGGATGCACAAAGGCAAATCGACCGCTTCGGTTCACCGGCAGGCCTGTTCCTTTTACCCTTGACGGGCTTTGTCACCATTCTGGTGGCTGTCGCACTTGGTTGGTTCTACTATCAAAATCGGCGTGAAAAGCCTCTTGCTTATATCGTTGTCGGCGCTGCCGTACTAATCGAATTGGCTACCTGGGTGGCCCTTGCCGGATTGTTATCAAGTCCATAACGATCAATGGTGCAACTATCTTGATTTCCCCGCTCGATCTAGTCATTGCTCTGGCGATTAGCATCTTGATCGCCTCCCTGGCCTATTGGCGCGGCTCATTATCAAAATCAGGTGCAGCAGGGGCGCTTTTGGTCGGCAGCTTGACTTTCGGTCTGGGCGGCTGGGTCTGGGGCATCTTGCTGGGCATCTTCTTCGTTAGTTCAAGTTTACTCTCCCATTTCAAGGAAGAAGAGAAGCAAAAAGCGGCCGAAAAATTCGACAAAGGTTCCCGCCGTGACATCGGGCAGGTCCTGGCTAACGGCGGCCTTGGCAGCCTCATCGCTTTCCTCAGCTTTTTTTTCCCATCACCTCTCTGGTTTCCCTGCTTCGTCGGTGTGATGGCAACGGTCACGGCCGATACCTGGGCCACCGAATTGGGCACACTTGCTAAAAAGCCGCCGCGATTAATTACGACGAGCCAGGTGGTGGAGATTGGCACCTCAGGAGGCGTCTCCCCTCTTGGTACGGCCGTTTCCTTTTGCGGCGGTTTACTCATCGGCTTATCGGCTGGGATCCTGTCCCCGGAAACGCCGGTTGGCTTAACAGCGATCGCCGGCGGTTTAGCCGGCTTAGCCGGATCGCTAATCGACAGCTTGCTAGGTGCTACGGTACAGCAAATCTACTATTGTGATGTTTGCCAGAAGGATACAGAACGAAAGGTTCATAAGTGTGGCCACGAGACCCGACCCTTACGCGGCTGGTCCTGGTTGAACAATGACCTGGTAAACTTAATAGCCTCGGCTGTCGGCGGGCTCATAGCTGTGGGATTGTGGCTAATCTTGCAATAAACGCCATATGATAGAATAAAGCCTCTTTGAGCAACTGTTTCAGACTTAGACGACTCAAAAAATATAGACTATGAAACGAACTATCTATTTGGAAGATCTACCATTAGATGAAGCCTGGGAAACCTTCACGGCCGCGTTAAAAGATATTGGGCTGTGGGAACCATTGGCCAGTGAAAAGGTTGGTATTGCTGAAGCTCACGATCGGATAACAGCAGAAGCCATATGGGCCCGGATCTCTTCCCCGCATTACCATGCCAGTGCCATGGACGGTTTTGCCATTCGCGCCCGTGATAGCGAAGGCGCAACTGAGACCAATCCGATAATTTTAACATTGGTCGAGCCATCAGATGTTGAACCTGTAGCAGACCGGCCGGCCCAAGCCGTGAACACAGGCCATCCACTGCCTCCCTGGGCTAATGCGGTGGTCATGATTGAACACACCCAACAGGTAGAGGATTCAGAAGGCCAGAGGGCCATCGAAATACGGGCCGCTCTACCACCGTGGCATCATGTGCGTCCGATGGGCGAGGATATGGTGGCCACCGAACTCGTCCTGCCGGCCAATCACCGACTGCGGCCGGTAGATTTGGGTGCCCTGGCAGGTTCAGGCCATGCGACGGTATCTGTCTATCGGCAGCCTCGGGTCGCTATCATTCCCACTGGTTCAGAATTAGTGGCGGTCGAGAAGGCGGCCGATACCGAATTAACCCCCGGCCAAATAATCGAATACAACAGCATTGTCTTGGCCGCACAAGTGGAAAAATGGGGCGGTCTGGCTACCCGTTGGCCCATCGTGCCCGACCGATATGAAGAGATTTTGTCGGCCGTCAAAGAAACTGCCCGAGACTATGATCTAATCCTCATCAATGCTGGCTCGTCGGCCGGTAGCGAAGATTTCTCGGCCCACGTGGTCCAAGCGACTGGCCAATTATTGGTTCACGGCGTGGCAATTCGGCCTGGACATCCCGTCATATTAGGCATGATCGATGGACTCGATGCGCGCCAAGAACAGCGTATTGTTCCAGTGATCGGGGTGCCCGGATATCCTGTTAGCGCAGCATTAACCGGAGAGATATTCGTTGAACCACTTCTGGCACGCTGGCTGGGACAAATTCCTGACAAACCCACAATAATAGAAGCGACCAGCACGAGAAAGATCGCCTCGCATACAGGTGACGACGATTTCGTTCGGGTAGCGGTAGGGCAGGTAGGAAACCAGATCTTGGTTACACCCATCAGTCGCGGCGCTGGCGTTATTACGTCATTAGTACGAGCGGATGGCATCGTACGTATCCCTCGGTTTAGCGAGGGAATCGGAGCCGGAAGCAAGGTCAAGGTTCATCTCTATCGATCGCCGGTCGACATCGGCCGCACCATAATGGCTATCGGCAGCCATGACCTAACCCTGGACTTGCTAGCCCAGTTTTTGGCGACAAGAACTTTGGGCATTCGCCTGTCATCTGCCAATGTCGGTAGCCTGGGCGGCTTGATCGCTCTGAGACGCGGTGAAGCCCATCTGGCGGGTTCTCACTTACTTGACCCGGTAACGGGAGAGTACAATGTCAGCTATATCGAACGTTATTTGCCGGAAAATCCCACCTTTCTGATAACATTGGTCGGCCGGGAACAAGGCTGGATCGTCCCTTCAGGCAACCCTATGAAGCTCTCCAGCTGGGCCGATGCGGCTAATCCTGACGTTCAAATCATCAACCGTCAACGCGGTGCGGGCACCCGGGTTCTCCTGGATTATGAGTTGAATCGTCTGAGCATCGACCCCAATTCGGTGCGAGGGTACGAACGGGAGGAATATACTCACTTGGCTGTGGCGGCGGCCGTGGCTTCCGGTGCGGCCAATGCCGGTTTGGGCATCTATGCTGCTGCCCGGGCGCTCAACCTGCACTTTGTGCCCCTGGCAACTGAACGCTACGATCTGGTTATTCCACAAGCCCACTATGAAAGCGAACTCCTGCAACCTCTCTTAGATTTGTTGGAGGACGAGGAATTTCAAGCTACCGTGGCGGCTTTGCCGGGTTACGATGTTAGCTTGATGGGCCAGCGAGTTATCGACGATTGATCCTGGAATTCTTGCCCAAAAAAAATCGCTGTCACACTTTCTTCGGATTCGGATTATTAGCGCATGCACGCTCATTTATCCAATAGTAATGTCCCAACCATACCATCTGGTTGGGCCTTGGATAAGCGGGCGAGCGAAATCTTATTGAAGAGATCGCTCTCGCCTTGGGCAGTTACGCGAATGTAGTTATCGGTATAACCGATCCAAAGCATGCCATTTTCATTCGCACCTGTAGTCTTTTCCCACAAGACTTTGGCCGGCCGTCCTTCATATCGCTTATGAAAGGCCAG
>JAHEJP010000038.1:1830-21145 GCA_024638855.1 Chloroflexota bacterium | reverse complement strand
GGGGCGAATCCCAGCTAATCATAGACCAACCGAATGCCCGCCTCTCGCCCGACGGCCGGGCCGTTGTTTTCCAACCCGAGTACGATCCAGACATCTGGCTGGCCGATTTAATCACCGCTGAAAAGCGCAACCTGACCGGGTCATCCGGCCGCTTCAATTCAGATCCCCAATGGTGGCCTGGACAACAGGACCTGATCATATTTGGATCTAGCGAAGAGCTTGGACCGGGTTATGGTTATCCAACCGTCGTGCAAACTGACGGCAGCGATTACCGGATCCTTGACCAGGAAGCGGGTGGACCGTTGGCCCTTTCGCCCGATGGCCAAAAGTTAGCCTATGGCAGCTTTGCCCAGGTAGGCAAGATCTATCACCAGGATATCTATACTCGGGATGGGGCAACTGAACCTTTCGATCCGGCCGATTATGGCCTATCGGTCGAGAAGATATTTCAGCCCGCCTGGTCTCCCGACGGCCGGCACTTAGCCTGGGAAGTCAGCAACAGCCCAGACACTTCTGGCTGGTCTCTGGGCATCGCTGTATTTGATCTGGAAGTTAAGACCGCCGAACTGTTTCATACGTTCACGCCTATGGGTGGTGGGATGTTTCCCCACTATTTATCCTGGAGCCCAAGCGGCGATTGGTTAGCTTTCGTCACTTTCAACGAACCGGGAGAAGCCGCCAGGTTACCCATCCTGTGGATTGCCCAACCCGACGGCCAAGGAGAGACTCGACTGGGTCCGGCCATTGACCCGGTTTGGAGTCCGGACGGTCGTCAATTAGCCTATACGCTTTTTGACGATTCTCAGAGCGCCAACGTGGTCTGGACTTATGACCCTGCGACCGGCGAACAAGCCCAACTCCTGCCGGCCGGCAGCAGGGTCGTCCAATGGTTGCCGCTGGCAGCAGTGCTCTCCCAAAATTAACCATGATAATATGTCGATCCATTCAGCAGCGACGGCCGGACACTGGCCATCTTCATCCACCCATCGCGGCCCAGTGCGGCAGAAGGTACCCTTTCCGGCCAGCTATTTGTCGATGAGCAGGGTTGTGTACGCGTTGAAGATCACCTTATTCTGTGGCCGCCCGGCTTCTACCCTCGAGAAGATCCGCTGCGCTTCGTCTCCATAGATAGACAGACAGTCCTCCAGGTTGGCGACTCAATCCAGCTCCCTGGCGCCGAAAAAAGTCCTGAGGACTACAGGTATTTCGACAATAAGGTTGCCTCCCTTACAGGGCCGCCCTGCCAGGGCCCCTACTGGAGAGTAGCCAAAGTAATTCCCCCTCCCGACTAGAAGTGAATGATACCATCAATCTAATACTGCCAGGCGAAAGTCTGGCTCTTCCTGCGTTGATAGTTGTTAGCCCTCCTCTGACCACTCACCACGGCTCACTAACCACTGAAAGTGAGGATTGCTTCACAAAATACAGTAAAGTATACTGTGAGGGCATTTATTTTTGATGAAGATTAGGGTTTAGGAGGGAAAGAAGATGGAGAAAACGCCCGATAAGGATAATGAGTCAACCCCAGAAGTCCAGGACCCCGGCCGGCGCCGGCTATTAAAGGCTTTGGCGGCCGGTGGTGTCGTGACCGCGGCCAGCATGGTGCCTGGTAAGTGGAGCTCGCCGGTCCTAAAATCTGGCGTCTTGCCGGCCCATGCCCAGGTCACCCAACGATTCGCTGTCGTCTGTGATCCGGAATGGTCAGTTACCCCCAATGATGGTTTTACAACCTTTGACTTCTCGGCCACCGCTACCGTGAACGGCAGCCCGCTTCCAAATGTAGCTCTTAATGCTGCGTTGGCGGTTGGCGGGGCATCACCTTCGCAGACACAAAACACCAATGCCGGAGGTGTGGCTGTTTTCTCGATAATTGCCAATGACAACGACATTTCGCAGACGCCGGTCGCAACCTGTACTTTTAACGATCAGCAGACTTATGGTACCGCTTCGTGCCAGATTACTTTTGAGCTCAATGGGACGCCTGTTTGATCGTCTGACCTTCTAAAGCTAATCGTTCAGGTGCCGCTTTACGGCAAGATAAATTTCTCGGGCAGGACACAGACTGACTATGTGTCCTGCCCGTTTTGTTTAGTCTATTTTTTAACTAACTCGTGGTTGACTCTCTTATAGCCTTATGTGCTCGTGCCCAGGCTCATCCTATCCAGTTGGAACGTTTGGCGGTACAGGCGAAGGGCTATACAGATTGGGAAAGCCTCGCGTTGCAAGCCGAAAGTAATGGATTGGCCCCGCTCGTTCACCTGCATCTGCAAGCGACCGGCCTGCCGCTGCCAGAGGACACCCGTCGAGCCTTATCGGCGCTGACCCTGCGCCACCGTCGGGCCAACCAAATTCGTTTTAATATCCTGGCCGAGATTCTCACCACGCTTGAGGAAGAAGACATTAAGGTGCTGGTATTGAAGGGAGCCGCCTTGGCCAACACTGTTTATCCGCGGCCGGGCCTGCGGCCCATGCGCGACATGGACATCCTGGTGAAAAAAAGAGATGCTTTGCGCGCCCAGATGATACTGATCGATCTGGGCTTCAAAACCGAAGTACCCGGATCCTTGGACGACTATACCTTTCACCATCTACCCATAGCCCAACGGGTAGAAAATGGGCTTACAGTTAGCGTTGAAGTGCACGACCGGCTGCTTCCTTATGATGCAGACCGTACCCTCCATTACGAAGACGTAAGCGCCGAGGCCACATCCTTTTCCGTAAATGATGCAACAAATGGTGGACCATCTGGTACACCACCTGGTGCTTCCGCCCGGACTCTGGGTCACGAAGATATGCTTTGGCACATCTATCGCCACTCATTCGCTCTGCCTTTGATCGGGCAGTCGATCCGGCTCATCTGGGTGGCTGATTTCGTCAGCCTGGTGGAAAAATACCTTGATGAGATCGATTGGGAAAAGCTAAAACGTTTATACCCGCAGGTTTGGAATATTTTGCCTGCTTTTCATTTCCTCACCCCCTGGTCTCAAAGGGTTCTGAACAAGTTAAATATGGAAATCGATCCGCCGCCAAAAGGAACCGGACAAACCTTCCAGGGCTGGCCCCAATCGTCGTTGGCGGCCCAACATAAGAAGGGTACGCGACAGTTTCTTGGGGATACGTTCTGGCCCTCTGAATGGTGGCTGCAATTATATTACGGCCTGAATCGTCGATCGCTAAGCTGGTGGTGGACGCGCTTGCTGCGTCATCCCCTACACATTGCTGGCTGGGTGCTACAATATCTACAAGAACAGATTAAACTATGAAACTCTCAGCTAAACCAAAACAAAAACCCGACTACCACCTGGAGATGTTGGATGGCGAGTTGCTTCTTTATCATCTCGACGAAACCAAAATCCTGTATTGCAATCAAACAGCATCGTTAATCTGGTATCTGTGTGACGGCCGGCAAACGATCGGTGAGATGATCGATATCCTCGGTGAGGCTTATCCCGATGCGGCCGAGACGATGGCCTCCGACGTCGAGGAAACGATCCAACAATTCCTGGCTGCTGGTTGTATTGAACTGCTATGAACCGGCGCCTGCTCAGCTTCGGCAAAAGCACCGTCGGGCTTGAGTATGGCCACGGCCGGCCGGCCGATTTGGTCGACTTCCTCTTTCAAAATATCCCGGGTTCGAAAACAGAGAAGCCATGGGTGCAGCTCCGACTTGAAGATCGGGGTGAAGATGATGGTCTATGGCTATGGCAGGATGATAAGCTGTTGTTTAAAGACAGCTCGGCCGGCAGCATGGCCGATCATCTCATGAGTCAGGCCTGTTTTACGCTGGCTTACCAAAGCCGGGAAGGCCTGCTTCTGCATTCGGCTGCCGTCCAGATGTCAGGCCAAGGCATCATACTGCCCGGCAAAACGGGGGCTGGCAAGAGCACGCTCACGGCCTGGTTGCTCAGTCATGGTTGTCGCTATCTGACGGACGAAATGGTGCACATAGCAAACGAGAGCGATACTATCAGCGGCTTTGCCCGTCCCATCACCATCAAGGCCCCTGCCCGGCAACTGCTGTTGGAACTTCTAAAAGAGGATTGGCCACCCGGCGGGATGTTACAGAGTGAGCCCATATACATGGTCTCCCCAGAACTGTTTGGCGCCCAGATCTTGGCAGGCGATTCACCTCTTGACCTGATCATCTTCCCCCGCTATCAACCCGATCAGAAGGTCGAGATACGCCAACTTTCAAAGGCATTAACCGCCTTCGAATTGATGAAGTGTTTGGCCAACGCCCGCAATCTGACGGATCATGGCTTTTCTGAAGCGGTGCGCCTGGCCGCTGCGACCCCAGCCTACTCCTTGAGTTATGGAGATACAGAACAAGCCGGCCGATCCGTCAGCCAGCTTCTAGGCGACTTGCTACCTTCCTTCTCTGATCACTAACCACCGGTCACGGTCCAGTGGTCACTATCCCGAGCTCTCCATCGGGTAGCCCGCCTCTTCCCACTTCGCCGTCCCGCCCAGAAGAGCCGAAACATTGGTATAACCATTTTCGTATAAGGTCAGCGCCACACCGGCGCTGGAAGCCTCAGACGGTCAGGAACAGTAAAGAATGATCGCCTGATCAAGGGGGATACCTTCCAGTTGTGACAAGACCTCGGATTCCGGTGTTGAAATCGCCCCGGCGATGTGACTAATCTCAAACGCAGTTTCGGAGCGCGTATCGCCAATAACGATCGTTTCGCCATTGTCGAGACGCTCCTTGAGCTCCTCCACCGATACCCGTGGCACCTCGCTCCTTAGCATTGGCCCCTGTTCTTCAGTTGAAGACTCGCCAGCTGCATCAGGCTCTTCGGCTTCTGCGCCAGCATCTGCTGCAGCATCTGCTGCAGCATCCACCCCAGCGGCCTCCTCGCCGGACGCCTCGGCATCGGCCGTGGCTTGGGTATCCACAATCTGCTCCACCGCTGTCGGCGTTGGCTCATCCGCACCGCAGGCGGCTAACAGCAACATGCCCACCACCAACAGGCTAACCAATAAAATCAACTTCTTGGGCTTAAACATCAATTCCTCCCTTATCTCAGCATACCCTTATCCATCAAACCTGGCGTTGATCTTGCTCTCAACAGTGCCCGCTCACTAGCTTCCGTTACTGAGCGTCTTCGAGGCATTTTGACAAATCTAGCCCTTCCTTATCTCGCCCCCATTCACACTATAGGTACCCAGCCACCAAGAGTCAACATTGAGAATTTAGTCACAATACAAGTTCAGGACAGGAGTAGCTCCAATAAATGGATACAGGCCTAAGGCAAAACCAGATGGAACCCGGGCCCTCCTGGTGCCTGGCACTTTCCCAGTTCCCGGCACCTTGAATGGACGTAAATATGCCGCCAATTAATCTAGCCTGGAGTTTACAAGGACGGTATCATACTGGATATCTTTGCCGATGCCTCATCAGCTCAATGAACACCTGCCCGGCTTTGCCTGTCAACGTTGCCACCGCACTTATCCGGTTAACTATTACGCGGCTGATCGTGACCTGGGATATCCTGCTTGCCTGGAAGACGGCTATCCGGCCAGTCTCACGTTGACCTATGCGGATGATCATCTGTGGACTCTGCCGGTCGGAGAACGTGGCCTGCGCTGTTACGCCGTTCGCTTGCCCTACCGCTCCTTTCCCACCTTGGGCGAGGGCGATAAGCCGCTGGTCCCGCTGCCGGACCTGGCCGAGGAACTGGACCTTGAGGCCCTGTGGCCGAAGAACGAAGGGGCCAACCCTGCTAGTAGAGGATTCGTTTTAGTGAAGAATGGCCGGTTTTCCCAATAACTTGAAGATGTATCTCCTTATGCTGCAGTCCGATCAACTTCCGGAAGAATGACTGATGACTTTATATAGCGCTAATCAGGGATGGAACAAATATGGACTATGTTATTGATCGCGAATACGTGAACCGAACCTTGGCCGATCTCGTCAGAATTAACTCAGTCAATCCATCTTTGTCGCCGGACGGAAAAGGGGAAGCTGAAATCGGCGCCTATGTCGACAATGCGCTGTCAGCCATCGGTCTGGACGCGACGACATATGAACTAGGGCCGAACCGGGTGAACGTGATCGGGATCCTGCCCGGCTCGGGTGACGGCCGTTCGCTACTTCTCAACGCCCACATGGACACCGTGGGCGTGGAGGGCATGACCGACCCATTTTCCGCGAACTTACGAGAAGGCAACCTTTACGGCCGCGGTTCCCAGGACATGAAAGGCAGCCTAGCGGCCATGCTGGGCGCTGCCAAAGCCCTGGTCGACAGCGGTCAACGATTGGCCGGTGATCTGTTGATCACGGCCGTCGCCGACGAAGAATACGCCAGCATCGGCATGGAGCATCTCGTCGAGACCACAACAGCCGACGCAGCCATTGTCACTGAGCCGACCGACCTGACCCTCTGTCGGGCACATCGCGGCTTCATCTGGTATGAATTTGAAACCGTCGGCCGCGCCGCTCATGGCAGCCGCTACATGGAAGGCATTGACGCCAACATGCGCATGGGTCGTTTCCTGGCCCGGCTGGACCATCTGGAGCAAGAATTGCGTCACAGATCGCCCCATTCCCTGGCCGGACCGCCGTCGTTGCATGCAGCCCTTCTGCGAGGCGGCACCGAGGTCAGCGTGTATGCTGCCTCCAGCCATCTGACGCTGGAGCGGCGAACGATTCCCGGCGAGACCCAGGCCCAGGCTACAGCTGAACTCCAGGCCATCGTCGATCAACTGGCGGCCGAGGACGAGACCTTCAAGGCCACAGTCAGGCCCACTTTTCGTCGCGAACCGTTCGAGATCAGCGCCGACGCGCCCATTTCGTTGGCTGTGGAAAAGGCAATCAGCGATCGGCTAGGCAAAAAACCAAACCACACCGGCCAAACCTTCTGGACGGACGCAGCGCTATTAGCCGAAGCCGGCATCGATACGGTCTTGCTGGGCCCAATAGGACAAGGTCTGCACAGCGCCGAAGAGTGGGTTAACCTTGAATCAGTAGTCGATTTGGCTGCGATCCTCGCTGCCACGGCCTTCGACTTTTGCCAATAGGCGCATTTCTCGTGAATCAACGACAGGATAGACATGGATGATAAACAACCGCGACCGGGAACACTCGCCGTCTGGGCAGGCGAAGAATCGTATTTGCTACAGGGGTCAACCCAGGTCCCGGTTGTCCATAGCGTATCGTTCGGTTACAAAGATCTGGACCAATGGCTGCGCGTGGCTCAGGGTGAGGAAGAGGGTCATATTTACGGCCGCAATACCAACCCCACCGTCCACGCCTTCGAAGAAAAAGTCCGCATCATGGAGGGAGCCCAAGCCGCTACCAGCGCCGCCACCGGCATGGGCATCATCAGTAGCGCCCTTTTTGCCCTGCTTTCACCCGGCGACCGCGTCGTCTCTATCAAAGACACCTACGGCGGAACCAACGTCATCTTCACCGAATTCCTGCCCCGCTTTAGAATTGACGTCACCTTGTGCGATACGACCGACCACGAGACGATTGAAGCCGAAGTTGCAAAGGGCTGCCAGGTTCTCTATCTGGAATCACCGACCAATCCAACAGTCAAGGTCGTGGATCTGGCTCGCCTGGCCCGGGCTGGACATGCGGCCGGCGCCATTGTCATTGTCGACAACACTTTCGCCACGCCCATCAACCAAAGCCCATTGCAATTAGGCGCTGATCTGGCCCTCCACAGCGCTACGAAATTCCTGGGCGGGCATGCAGATGCACTAGGCGGGGTCATTTGCGGCACAGAGGCACTGGTCGAGCGGATCTACCATTTTCGTGAAATCAACGGTGCGACTTTGCACCCCATGGCGGCTTACCTGCTCCTGCGCGGCATGAAAACGCTCAAACTGCGAATTCGCCAGCAGAATGAAAACGCGCTCAAGATCGCCCACTTTCTCGAAAGCCACCCCCACATTGAAAAAGTGTTCTACCCCGGCCTGGAATCGCACGAGAATCATCGCATTGCCCGGCGCCAAATGTCTGGTTTCGGTGGTGTGCTGAGTTTCATACTGAAAGGCGATAGTTTCGCTACGCTACGCGAATTCTTGCCCCGGCTGCGCTACGCTCATGCGGCCGCCAACCTGGGCGCAGTGGAAACTGTCGTCGGGCCTCCGGCGACCACCAGCCATGTCGAATGCACGCCAGAAGAACGAGCAGCGATGGGCATTCCTGAAAGCCTGATCCGCTATTCAGTTGGCATCGAGGACTCCGACGACCTCATCGCCGATCTCGAAGGTGCACTATCGGAAATTTCCTGATGGCGCTTTTCAGGAGACTCGACATTTGTTCCCATCATCTGATGCCACCACCTGTCGTCTGATGCCACCTGCTGTACGAGTCATCCCCCACCGATCACTCACCACCGTTCGCGAAGCGGTCGCTCCAGGACATCACTGTCCAAACATGGAGAACGAAGTTCTCCCAAGCTAAGTGTCCGCACCCCTTCACCCCCCGACGAATTTAACCTTATAGCCAAGTTTTTGCAGCTTAGCCGCCACTGCCTCCCGATTATCGCCCTGGATTTCGATAGTGCCGTCCTTGACCGCCCCACCGGCCCCAACCGCCTTCTTAAGTTGTTTTGCCAGCGTCTTCATATCTTCCGGGCTGAGTTGCAGATCCACGATCACCGTCACCGTTTTACCACCCCGGCCCTTCTTCTCGCGGCGAATACCAGCCGTTTGCTGCTCCGGCGGCAAACTCCTAGGTTTAGGGCAGCGGCATGGAAAACTGCCGCAACGAGGACAGCGCTTCTTATAAGCCGGTTCAGTCGAATAGACGACATTTCTTCTCTTGCGCGCCATAAACAAGAGTCTACCCTACTTTTCTAACCGGTGCCTATCACCCCCCGCGAAGAACTAAGTTCTCCCAAGCTGAACGCAGCATAGCCAGAATCGTGTAGACTGGTGAAATCATTCTCCCAAACTGAACTTCGTTCAGTCCGTCAGCTGCTGTACGGTCAAGGCATCCGTGGAGAACTTTGTTCTCCCAAGCTGAGCGCAGCATAGCCAGAATCGTGGAGACTGGTGAAATCATTCTCCCAAACTGAACTTCGTTCAGTCCGTCAGCTGCTGTACGGTCAAGGCATCCGTGGAGAACTTCGTTCTCCCAAGCTGAGCGCAGCATAGCCAGAATCGTGGAGACTGGTGAAATCATTCTCCCAAACTGAACTTCGTTCAGTCCGTCAGCTGCTGTACGGTCAAGGCGTCTGTGGAGAACTTTGTTCTCCCAAGCTGAGCTACGCTCAGCCGATCCCTGCCCTGCGATCGCGAAAATATCTTCGCTTGATGAATACATTTGACGGGAAATGTGATTAGAGATTATAATTCCTAGACTTGACTGACCGTCAGTCAGCGGGAGATATAATGACAAGGGTTGCAAAAGATCCAGATGTAAGGCGTCGTGAACTAATCACCTGTGCCCAGAACCTTTTCTACACAAAAGGATATGAAAGTACATCAGTCAAGGACATCGTCAATGAGGTTGGCGTTGCCAAAGGTACTTTCTACTACTACTTCGATTCGAAGCTGGCAATTCTAGAAGCCGCTGTTGAAGAATTGACCAAGCAATCTTTGGCGATCATGGTAGAAATTGTGGATGACGAGTCATTGAGCGCGACTGAAAAATGGGTCCTGGCTGCTCAAGTGATAAGCAATTGGAAGGCCGAGCGTAAGGAAGAGCTGTTGGCTATCATGCGCGCGCTGCAAAAAGAGGAGAACACCATCCTGCTTTTCAAGTTGCAGAAAAAGGGGGCCCAATTATTCGTGCCGGAATTTGCCAGAATCATCGCCCAAGGTATTGAAGAAGGGGTGTTTGATGTTGAATTTATGGAGGAGTCGGCCGAATTCACCTGGGCGATTCAGACGGCGATGTCAGATACATTCATCGATATCGTCCTCAATCCACAATACCACGACGATCCTGCGGCAACATCACAGCGCAAAGTAGCAGCCATGCAAAATTCCATTGAACGTTTACTCGGTGCTACGCCAGGTTCGCTGCCGTTCGCTGATACCCAATCGTTTTCCGCCTGGTTTGAAGATCAAAAGGAGATGATCTGATGATGAAATATATAAAAATGGCCTGGCGCAATATGTGGCGCAACTGGCGACGAACGTTAATCGCCTCTGTTGCCATTGTGCTGGGTATGATCCTGCTTATCTTCATGGATGCGATTATCAGAGGCTCTGACCAGGCAATTTACGCCAATGCCGTGCGCCTCTATGGCGGCAACGTACAAGTTCATGCGCCTGGCTTTCGCGACAAGTCGAGCCGGCTGCCTTTGCTGCCCCTGGAGGATGGCGAAGTTGTCGTCGCCAACGTGATCGATAAACCCAATGTGGTCAACGTTTCAAGGCGAATCAGCACCGGGGGTATGGTTAGCAACCGTGAAGGCACCTACCCGGTGAGCATCACGGCCATTCAGCCGGAAAGCGAAGCCTCTGTCAGCCTCGTCGCCGAGAATATCAGCGAGGGGCGCTTTTTGACCGATGATGACGGCGACAATATCCTGATTGGACAAGAAATGGCCAACCTATTGGATATTGGTGTAGGCGATCGCCTAACGCTGGTAGGTAAGCGAAAAGATGAATCCATGCGACAACGTTCGATGACCGTAGTCGGTATTTTCAACTTAGGTCTAGGCGATGCGGAAAGGGGCTTGGTATATATAAATTTACCGGTGGCCCAGACGCTTTACAATCTACGCGATCAGGAAACTGAAGTGGCCATTACCATGGATCAAATTGGTCAGGAAAACGCCTTAATTTCAAGTTTGGAACCCGCGTTGACTAACTACGAAGTTGATTCCTTTTACGATTTACGACCTGAGATTGGGGAAGTATTAGCCCAGAAAAGCACTTTCACGACGGCTCTAGGTTTTATTGTGCTGCTCATGGCTAGCATCGGCATCCTAAATCTGATGCTGATGGCCGTATATGAACGCACGCGCGAGATGGGTGTTCTGGCCGCCTTGGGCATGAAAGGCCGGCAACTGATGGGCCTTTTCCTTCTGGAAGGCATGTTCATAGGCCTGATTGGTGCTGTCCTTGGCTGTATCGCCAGTTGGTTGCTGGTGACGGCCGTTGCCCAGGTTGGCATTGATTACTCCATGGCTCAAGGGACAGGAGATATCACTGCCTTAATAGGCAATCGTCTTTATCCCAGCATCCCTATCACCAATATTGTTTTTTATGGCCTTGCGGTTGTCGTTATCGCGGCCTTGGCATCGTTGATCCCGGCCTGGCAGGCTTCGCGCAATGAGCCGGCCGAGGCGCTGCACTATATTTAGGAAGAGAAAATGGCTATAAAGGGATTTTGGGTGATCGCCTTCCGCGATCTGATCAGAAACAAGCGACGAACCATGTTAACCCTACTGGCCGTGGTCTTGGGAATGATGGTGCTCATCATGATGAGCGGCTTCATAGCCGGCGTCATCGCCGATGGGCTGCGTGATAACATCCGGTTGAACACCGGGCACCTACAAATACGCGACGACACCTACGAGATAGAGAAGTTGAGTTTACTATCGCGCGATCTGTTGGCTGATGTCGATGCCTTAACAGCCCAGGCCGAAGCGCTTAGCGAGGTGCGCTCAGCCGCCCCCATGTTATGGACCAGCGGCGTTCTGAGTACGGTGCGAGAATCGACGGGTTTGCAAGTGACCGGCATCGATCCTGCGGACGATTTTCACGCCCCTGTACGTGACGGCATGATAGCCGGTGAATATCTCGCAGCAGATAGCCGTGGCCAGATTCTTCTCGGTGAGAGACTGGCAAATGACATGGAGATCGGTGTTGGAGAACGGGTAAGCCTGACCATGGGCGATGCCGATGGTCAAGTTAATGAGGACATTTTCACCGTGGCCGGCCTGTTCAATACCGGTATTATAAGTTATGACCAGAACACAGTGCTTATGCCTCTGGCGCAAGCCCAGGCCTTCACCAACAGCGGCAATCGCGCCAGCAGTATCATTATTTTACTCAATGACCGGGAGGATACCGCCAAAGTTGCCGCGGCTTTGCAGGGAAATGGTCTGCAGATCCTGACCTGGGAAGACTTAAACGCCATCTTGCTGACCCTCATGGATCAAACGGGAGTGCTTTATTACATCCTGTATTTCATCGTCATCCTGGTGGTGGCGGTGTTGATTGCCAATACGCTGCTGATGTCCGTTTTCGAGCGTACGCGCGAATTGGGCATCCTCGCTTCCCTGGGGATGAAAGGACGGCAGATTATGCTCATGGTTCTCTTTGAGGCGGTCATCCTGGCGCTGATGGGCGTGGCAATCGGTCTTGTGCTCGGCGCCGGTTTCGTATCCTATATGTCCACTGTAGGCCTACAATTCAGCGCCGATGCCATGGGCTCAGTAGAGGGATTCGCTATTGGAAGCACGTTGTATCCTGCATTTGCTCCTGGTGAGGCCGTCACGCTCTCCATTTTTATGTTTGTCGTCGTTTCACTGGTATCAATCTATCCAGCCTGGTACGCCTCAAGGCTGGAACCGGTGAAGGCATTACACGCGCAATAACCAAGTGCTAGGCGAAACCGGGCAAGTCATTGAAAAACAGAAAGCGAGTTAAGCCCCAGTTTTGCTCGAGTAAAGTCAGTCAAGACTCCAAATAATTGTAGTAAGGAACAAAAAATGTCTGTCTTAGAATTACAAAATGTTACGAAAGAATATTCAATTGGCGAAGTAGTAACGATGGCGCTCAATGGCGTAAGCCTGAATATCGAAGAGGGTGAATTCACAACCCTGGTTGGGCCATCTGGCTCTGGTAAAACGACCATGCTGCAATTAATGGGCTGCCTGGATCTGCCAGACTCCGGCCGGGTATTGATCAACAACCAAGATGTTACCAGTTACAAGAAAAACCAACGCGCTGACTTGCGACGGGAGATGATTGGTTTCATCTTTCAGTTTTTTGCCCTGGTTCCGGTGCTCAGCGCTTACGAAAATGTCGAACTGCCATTGCTGTTAAACAGCGTTCCCCAGGCAGAGAGAAAAGAACGAGTAAATAGCCTTTTGGATGCCGTCGGCTTGAGCCATCGCCTCGACCACCGGCCCGACCAATTGAGTGGTGGTGAACAGCAACGCGTGGCCATTGCCCGGGCTCTGTCTACGGAACCGCTCCTCGTGCTGGCAGATGAACCGACAGCCAACCTGGATACGGAAAATGGCTCCCAGGCGATGGATATTATGGAGCGTCTCAATCGTGAAACAGGCACGGCCTTTATTTTTGCCACCCACGATCCCCGCGTTGTCACCTATGCCCGCCGCGTAGTCACACTGCAGGATGGAGTAATCGTCGACGATAAGAATAAGTTGCCGACGAACAATCTCGAAAAACATGGGGAAGCAGTCGTTGTAGCCTAGCTTCATTTATGCCATGCTGTTCCGACTATTCCACCAACCGGCCTGTCCCTACTGCTTTTGTGACTGCTGTTTGTGATTGTTTTATGGTCGTACCAATCCCTGATCCCACTCAAGAACTGCTTTATTCTGTTGGAATACTCGGGACGATTGTTAATCGGCCTGGCCAAACCATTGGAAGACAAAGGATGCCAAGACTATGATGAAGATAATAAAAATGGCTTGGCGCAATGTGTGGCGCAATTCGCGGCGCTCGCTCATCGCCACCGTGGCCATCATCCTGAGTATGATCTTGCTCATCTTCTTTGAAGCTTTTATGGATGGCACTGACCAGGCGATCTACGGCAATACCGTGCGCCTCTATGGCGGCAATGTGCTGATCCATGCGCCCGGCTATCGCGAAAAATCGAACAGGTTGCCGATGCTTCCTGTTGAAGATGTCGACGCCATCCTGGTTGCCGCCCAGTCACAGCCCAATGTCCGCGTCGCCTCCAAGCGGATCAACACCGGGGGTCTGGTTAGCAATCGTGATGCCTCGCACGCGGTAAACATCACCGCCATCGAACCACAAAACGAAGCGCCTATCAGCCTCGCGGCCGAGAACATCATTGCCGGCCGCTTTTTGACGCCGGAGGATGGCGATAATGTCGTCATTGGCAAAGCCTTAGCCGACCACCTCAATGTATCGGTCGGAGACCGCGTTTCCCTCTTAGGCAGGCGCAAAGATGAATCGATGCGCCAGCGCTCGATGACCGTGGTCGGCATTTTCGACCTGGGTCTCGGAGAAGCGGAAAAAAATCTACTCTTCGTGAACCTGCCCGCGGCGCAAACATTGTACAACTTGCGCGACGAAGTGACGGAGGTCGCGGTAATCCTGGAGAAGATCGGCCAGGAAGATAGGGTGATCGCTAACATCGCCCCGGGCTTTCCCAACCACGAGGTCGATTCGATATACACGCTGCATCCGGAATTCGCGGAGGCTCTAAACTTCGATCGGGCAATTGGTTTATTGCTGGGAGGCATCCTGTTGTTGATGGCCGGTATCGGCATCCTCAATTTGATGCTTATGGCCGTTTACGAACGGACAAGGGAAATGGGCATCCTGGCAGCCATGGGCATGAAAGGACGTCAGGTGATGAGCCTTTTCGTATTGGAGGGCGCATTCATTGGCCTGGTCGGCGCCGTCATCGGCTGTCTCCTTGGCTGGCTGTTAGTCGCCTGGCTCGGCCGGACGGGCATGGATTTTTCCGCATTTTTTGAAGGCCAAGACCTGGGCGATTATGGTGAACTATACGCCTTGATGGGTACGATTCTGTACCCGGCCATCTCTGTCACGACGATCATCAGCTATGGCTTGGCGGCGGTGGTGATCGGCGGATTAGCGGCCTTGATTCCGGCCTGGCAAGCCTCTCGAAAAGAGCCGGCCGAGTCACTGCACCACGTTTAAGGAGGCATCAAGTGTCCTTATCTAAATACTTGTCCATGGCTTACCGGGATTTGCTACGCAACGGGCGGCGAACGGCGCTGACGGCCCTGGCCGTCGCCCTGGGTCTGGTCGTGGTATTCGCCTTTAGCAGCCTGATAGACGGGATGCTGGAGTCCATGGTGGCCGATAACATTCGCTTGAGCTCAGGTCATTTGCAGATAAGAAATGATAGTTACGATACGGATACGGCCAGCTTGAAGTCTCAGGATTTACTGGAGGAAGCAGATGATTGGGTCGCACAGGCCGAATCATTAGCCGGGGTTCAATCTGCCGCCCCGGTATTATGGAGCGGTGGCTTGCTCAGCACGCCGGGTGAATCAATGGGCATTCAAATTGTAGGTATCGATCCCGAAGATGCTTTTCATGTCCCCATCCGCGATGGCATCACCGCCGGGCAATATTTGAGCGCCGATGATCGGGGGAAAATTCTGGTAGGTAAGATTTTAGCCGATCAAATGGGCATTACTGTCGGACAACGCGTCAGCGTGGCAGCCAGTGATGCCAATGGTGTGGGCCAAGAAGGGATATTCACTGTGGCCGGATTGGTTGACACCGGTTTTCCCAGCATCGATCAGAACCGGATCCTGATGCCCATGGCTCAAGCCCAAGCTTTCAGCGGCGTGGGCGACCGCTTCAGCACTCTAATACTCGTATTAGCGGATCAAGAGGATACCGCCCTTGTAGCCGGCAAGGTACAAGTACCGGATACCCAGATTGTAACCTGGGAAGATTTGAACAGCCTCATCTTGGAAAGCGTGGGCACCGGCATGATCTTTTATTATATCCTTTACGGCATTGTGTTCCTGGCCGTCGCCGTTCTTATCGCCAACACGCTGCTCATGTCCGTTTTTGCCCGGGCTCGGGAAATCGGCATCCTGGCCTCCTTAGGCATGAGAAGCCGCCAAATATTGGGGCTGTTTTTCGTTGAAGGCACCCTTTTAGCCTTATTCGGTATCGCCCTTGGTTGGCTGCTGGGCATGGGCGTGGTTGCATATATGACCTTCGTAGGTTTCTCCATCCCGGCCGAGACGGCCACGATGGTGGAAGGTATAGCCTTCGGCTCCACGATAAAAGGTGGCTTCGCGCTCGATCAATTCATCATCCTTTCGCTGCTGCTGTTGGTCATCGTCTCCTTGGTCTCCCTCTACCCGGCCTGGTATGCCTCGAAAATGGAGCCGGTGGATGCATTACATGCCGTATAAGGTAGTGTTGAGGAAAGTTCCTTGCCAAGCAACCATATTCCATTGAGTAGGAGCAACTTTTATGAATGTTAGACGCCTGGTTATTATTATCGTCGCGATTGCTGTGCTGGTGATAGCCGGCTACTTTGTCTATACCCAGTTCCTGGCCCCTGATGCTGAAGAAGCGGTCAACGCAGAGGCGACCGCAGCTGCGCCAACCGACGTTGATGCCATCAGCATTAATACAGGGCTCAATGTAGTCACCGCCGAAGGCCTGGTCGTCCCCCTGGATGATACCCAATTATCCTTCCCGTCAGGGGGTGAAATCGTAGAAATCCTAGTGGACGAGGGGGATCTTGTTGCTGCCGGCGATCCCCTGATTCGTTTGGATACAACTGATCAGGAACTTGCCGTCGAGCAAGCAAAGGCGGCCGTGGTTCAGGCCGAGGCCAATATACAAACGGCCGAAGCGGGACTCTTAGCCGCACAAGCCGGTTTTACAGCTTCCGAAGTGGCTCTTGACACATCAAAAGCACAATTGGCTTTGCTGGAAGCCGGCGCTACGCCAGAACAAATTGCTTTAAGCGAAAGTGATGTAGCCGTCGCCAATGCCGGCGTAACCCTGGCGGCAGGGAACAGGGATGCTTCTCTGGAAGGCGCGACCGGCGCGGTTATCGCCGCCGCCGAAGCACAGGTATCGGCCGCTCAAGCCCAATACAATGCAGCTATACGAACCTACCAACCCATAACCCAAGATGAGAAGGCAGATGCTAAAGACAGGGAACAGGCCCAACTGCAAATCAATGCCGCCCTGGCTAATCTAAATTCGGCCCAGGCGGCCTTGGACAAATTACTTAGTGGTCCATCATCGGGCGCTCAGGTTGCTGCTAACAGCGGCGTCGATGTTGCCCTCAATCAACGTGATTCCGCCCAGGCGAATCTCGATTTATTATTAGCCGATCCACTCGTACAGCAAATCGTTGTTGCCGAATCGGCGATTACCCAGGCCGAAAACCAATTGAACGAGGCTGAATTGGGGGTATCCAATGCCCAAACGACCATGAGTCAAGCTGAAGCCGCTCTGGTAGAGGCTACAGCCCAGTTGGCCACAGCGGAAAGAAACCTGGAGAAGCGCACGCTAACGGCCCCATTTGGTGCCACTGTGGCCGCGCTACCGGTGAAAGAACACGAAGTCGCTTCCCCGGCTGTGCCCGTGATCACCTTGGGCGATTTCAGCGAATGGCGGGTGGAAACCGTTGACCTGACCGAGGCGGATGTGGTGAATATCGCCCGTGATTTCCCGGTGGAACTTACCTTCGATGCTTTTCCGGGCGAAACAGTGACCGGTCGCGTGATCGACATCGCTTCCTCCTCCAATCTAATCCGTGGCGATGTTACTTACCTGACGACTATTGTTTTGGATGATGATCAAAGCCTGCCGTTGCGTTGGGGCATGACCGCCGTTGTGACCATAGATACCGAATAGATTAAGTGTTTCGCGGTTCCCGATTTAAACCAATTTGATCGCTAGAACCGCGAAACCTAGAAGAAACGGGGTTCTTCAGATTCTCTTTTCTTTAAGAATCAACCCCGTTTCACCTAATAGGATTGACCCAGATGAAACGGAAATTTCTACAGATAATGCTTATCGTTTTTTTAACGGCAATGTTCTTAGCCGGTGGCCACTCCTTTTTCGACGCCAGCGCCGAAACGGTTTATGCCCAAGACGATGGCGGCGGTGAAGATGCGCAACCGGTCACTTTCGGACCCATCGTATCGGCCGAAGGTCTTGTGGAACCGTTAAATTTTGTAAATATGTCCTTCCAAACTGGCGGCCAAATTTCAGAGATACTGGTCAATGAAGGGGACCAGGTCCAAGCTGGTGATGCGCTTATTCAATTGGATGATCAGGATTTGCTCCTGGCTTTAGCCCAGGCCAAAGCGCGATTAACCTCGGCAGAAGCCGGGCTAACTGTGGCCCAAAATCAATTGACCCTTGCCGAGGTTGCCATCACTTCCGCCGAATCAGGCGTTGACGCCGCCGAGGCCAACCTGGCCTTAATCAAAGCCGGCCCGCGGCCGGAAGAGATCGCGGCGGCTGAAGCAAACATTAGAGCTGCTGAATCAGCCATAGGACAGGCCGCCGGTAACCGGGATGTAGCTCTTGATGTCACCTCAGAAGCTGACATATTCGCTGCCGAAGCCAACGTCGCCCAAACCTTTTCTGAGTTGCGGCTTCTGGAAGAAAACTATCAAACAATTTTGGACACCTGTTTTGAAGTGCCGGGTCGAGGTGAGATATGCCCCTTATATGGCCCCGTTGAGGAGAGTACGCGGGAACAGTTAGCCGCAGCGCGGGCCACATACGAGGCGGCATTACAAGGTTTGGAAGCGACCAGGCAAGGAGCAACGGCCGCCCAACAGAGGGCAGCCGGCGGCGGGGTGGCTGTAGCCGTAGCAAATCGAGCTGCGGCTGAAGCCCGGCTCGAACTACTGAAGGCCGGGGCAACGCCGGAAGAGATCGCCATTGCCGAAATGGGCGTGCGGCAGGCTGAGGCCGGTGTAAAACTGGCCCAGGCAGAACTGGCTGCTTCACAAGCGGCCGTGCAACAAGCGGAAGCGGCCGTTGTTCAGGCCCGAGCAAACGAAGCCACCGCCCAAGCGGCCGTCGATAGAACGACCCTGCGCGCGCCCTTTGATGGCGAGATTTCACGCATTGATACTTCAGTTGGCCAACTTATCAACCCAGGTTCGCCCGTGTTGATGTTAGCTGATTTCGACCGCTGGTTGGTAAAAACAACGGACTTGACCGAAGTCGACGTGGCTTCCGTCTCTGAGGGAGCTGCTGTTGAAGTTCGTCTCGATGCCATCCCCAATGACACCGTTCCCGGCACGGTGACCAAGATCGCCCTGATTTCCGATACCTCACTCGGTGATGTTGCTTATCAGACGGTAATTTTGTTGGATCGGGCTCCAGACTTACCCATTCGCTGGGGCATGACCGCCTTTGTCGAGATTGAATCAACTGAATTTGGACAACAATAACCTGTTATAAGCCCGGTCGGTGGTCAAACTGATCGACGGACAAATCGTCGACGGCAACGGTCGCCGTATTGAGCTGCGCTCAACCGGTACCCCTGCCGTTGACAGTCACCTCTCTTCACTGCTCACCGTTCGTTAAGCGGTCGCTCTCCGACATCACAGACCACCGGTCTGTGCTACTCTTCCCTGGCGAACGTAAATACATTCGTCAAATCAGAACATATGTGCTACAATTAGCCATGTCCCCAAAC
>JAHEJP010000038.1:0-1730 GCA_024638855.1 Chloroflexota bacterium | reverse complement strand
TCAGTCCTGGATGTTCGCGAAGCGAACTCCGAGCTGGACTCCGTCCAGCCAAAAAACAATCCCCGGAAAAACAATCAACGGGACAACTCGAGGGATCGGCGATCCCGTTTCCCGTTCGATCTCCCGTTGACCAACGATAGGACCCCTCTTCTATTCCGGCAACCATGTCTCATCCAGTACTTGGGTATTGACATTACTGTATGGCACACTGTATAATGTGACCAATGGTAAAGAAAGTGAGCAAAGAACAGTTAATCGATAATTTGTCTTTGGAGTTGCGGCGGGGTGCGTTGACCCTGGCCATCCTCAGCCAACTGGATAGCGATCAATACGGCTATTCCCTGAAACAATCCTTAAGCGACCAGGGGCTGGAGATCAACGAAGGCACCCTTTACCCCTTATTGCGCCGCCTGGAAGAACAAGGACTGCTACAAAGTAATTGGCAGGTCGTCGACGGCAAACGGCCGCGCCGCTACTACCGTCTCAGCGCCACCGGCGAGACCATTCTGGTCAATCTTTCAGCCGAGTGGCAGCAGCAGGTGGAGATCGTGAATCATCTATTAGGTTTAAACAACAGGTAACGAGAATGGAAGCAACTGAGCTAATCGATCGCTACGTAAACGAAGTCGGGCAAAAGCTGCCCCGTCGATTGCGGGCCGACATCAAATTAGAGCTAAAGTCCCTCTTGCTGGACGAGTTAGACGGGCAAGCCGCCGCCGCCGGCAAAGAACCCACGGCTGACATGGCGGCCGAAATCCTGCTCGAATATGGCCAGCCCGAACAGATGGCCGCCCGCTACAAATCCGAACGATATCTCATCGGCCCCCAGCTATTCCCCTTTTACCGTCTCATCGTCGCCATCGTCTTGGCCGCCATCGCCGTCAGCTTACTGGTAGTCTTTGCCATTACGGCGGTAGTCAGTGGCCCGGAAAACGTCTGGGCCTTAGGCTGGGGATTTTTGAAGGCCTACTTTCAAAGTGGCATAATAGCCTTTGCGTCCATCACCATCATCTTCGGCATCATTGAGCGTGTTGCCGGTCACAAGCTGCAGATCGGTGATGGCGCCGAGTGGGACCCTTACAGCCTGGAGCCGGTCGAAGAGCCTGACCGGATCAAACGGCCGGAACTCGTCGCCGGCATCGTCTGGCACATTTTGCTCATCGTTCTGTTCAATTTTTTTCCCCAATGGATCGGCATGGTCGATACCATTGCCCCCGGAGGCGTGTTCATCCCCCTGCTCTCGCCTGAATTTGCCGTCTTCATCCCCTGGCTTACGCTCTACTGGACCTTGGGCATATTGTTGAATCTGTATCTGCTCTGGCAAGGGCGTTGGTTACGTTCATCGCGCTGGATGGAATTCGGTTTAGGTTTATTCGGCCTCTACATCACCTACCGCATCGCCACCGGTGATGCCATTACGACGATGTCCTGGCTCGATATATTCATTCGCTTTGGCTTGTGGATCGGCATCATTGCCGGCAGCGTGGAAGCTATCGTCCGGCTATCACGGCTGATGCGCAACCAACCTCAAGAACCGGCCGGCGACATGCCCGACTTAAAGACCTCTCATTAAGGAGCTACCGCCGATCAACCTCAGATTCGCGAGAACCGTTTGTGAAACCTATCACGAATCGAAACGTATTGGCTAACAGTATATTTCGGGTGACAAATAATGACCTTAGAATTGACAACCGAACAGGTTTGGCAGGCCATCGAAAAAGAGCTATTTG
>JAHEJP010000327.1:3775-5857 GCA_024638855.1 Chloroflexota bacterium | reverse complement strand
AAGTTGCTTACGACGTTTTACTTCTAGGTAATTGCTTTCGAAGGTTTATTCGTCACTCGATAAAGATTTGCGCAACTGCACCAATTGGGAAATATCATAACACATTGTGATGATGCTCCCAATGGCCCAATTCTGGTTGCTTCTTTCTCTTTTTCGGCCGGCCGATAGTGATTAGCCGGCTTTTTAGATTCGAAGGTCAATTGGCCAAGGCCGCTGCTAACCAGTCGGCTGGCGTCTCTTCAGTGGATGAAGTAGGATCAAACTCGAATGGCGACGGCTTTCCATTTTATCTAAACTACAGGCTCGAAATAAGCCATTTACCACCAATCAGTAAATAAGGAATGTCGTGAACGGACAATTTAAGGCCCGATTGTTGCGGGGCGATCGCTTAATCGGGACCATGTTGACTCTCAATTCACCCGAGGTCGTCGAACTCCTGGTCGGAGCAGGCTTTGATTGGTTGTTCATCGATGGTGAACATGCGCCACTATCCATCAAGGATATACAACGAATTCTACAGGTCGCGAGCCCGGATACACCTTGTTTGGTTCGGTTGCCGGCCGCCAATGAAACGTATGTTAAACAAGCCCTCGATATTGGTGCAGCTGGCATCATTGTCCCCCAGGTAAATTCGGCCGCTCAGGCCGAGCAAATCATACATTGGGCGAAGTACACCCCAGAGGGTTCGCGCGGCGTTGGCATAAGTAGAGCCAATCGTTATGGCTTTGGATTTCAGGCTTATATTGACTCAGCCAATGATAGTTTGACAGTTGTCTTGCAGGCCGAGCACATCGAGGCGGTAGAAAATATCGCTTCCATCGTTCGGGTTCCTGGAGTAGACGCCATCATTGTTGGCCCATACGATCTATCGGCCAGTTTGGGAAAGTTGGGCCTGGTGGACGATCTGGAGGTGGTAGAAGCCATAGAGAGGGTCACGGCCGCTTGCCAGAAAGCCGGCGTTCCCCTTGGTATCTTCGGTCTAGACGCTACCTCGGTTATCCCCTATATCCAAAAAGGTTATACTTTGATCACAGCCGGTATCGACACCTTGTTCTTGGGTCAGGCGGCCCGGGATTTACACGCCAGGCTTAGCGATAATTCGCCTCAAGTTGGTTCGGTTGAGACATAACTCCTTAGCACCGTGGCCTTTGAGGTTGCCGATACGCTGAAGCGGCCCAGCGCTGCCGGTAGCAGAACAAATCGGACGGCTTCCACCGCTAATCCGGCTACGATACCATCTCCTTCGATGAACCCCCATATTTCCAGAGTGTCACCATTGCATTCTCCCCTATACGCTGCGCCCTGGATGAATTCGAGTCGTTCAGTGACGAAGTATTGGTTTTGGCAGAGTTGGTAACGACGGATCCCGTCCCTTGTTTCTAGAAGCAGCGGGGCTTGAACCTGGGGTTCTACCTGGTTGAAATTGATCACATCCAGGGCTTTTTCCACGTGCAAAGGACGCGCCCGGCCGTCCGTGCCAGTCCGGTTCCAATCATAGACGCGGTAGGTGGTATTCGAATTTTGTTGTATTTCGGCGATGAGCAAGCCATCCATGATGGCATGTAAAGAGCCAGCTGGCACACAAACGTGGTCGCCAGTTTTTACCGGCAAGTAGTGAAGATATGGTTCTAGATGACCTCGTTCGATGGCTTTGCCGAATTCATCTTTAGTCGTGCCGGCCTTGACGCCCAGAATCAGTTGAGCGCCCGGTTCGGCAAGCAATATGACCCACATCTCACTTTTACCCAATTCGTTCCCTTCATTTGCCAGGGCATACTCGTCGTCGGGATGGACCTGAACAGATAGTGGTCGGTTCGCATCCAATAGCTTGATTAATAAAGGAAATTTCCCTCGTTCCTGCGCCCAGGCATTATTGCGGCCGATCAAATCCAGGCCCAATTCAGCCTGAACTGTAGTCAAGGGAAGCCCGGCATAATAGCCATTATCTACTTTTGTGGTGCCATCATCGTGCCCCGCAATCTCCCAGCTTTCGGCGATGATACCGCTGGGCAGATCACGGCCGAATCGTTCCAGGTTACGGCCGCCCCAAATATAATCTTTGAGGACCGGGGTAAAAGTCAT
>JAHEJP010000327.1:0-3675 GCA_024638855.1 Chloroflexota bacterium | reverse complement strand
TAGTACGTCCAACAGAGCCGGGTCGTGCCCCACCGCTCCAAAAAATAGCCCAGGCCAGCGCCTGCCAAGAAAGTTAGCATGGCCAGCCGCTTATCTACTGGCCTGAAGATGAGCAAGAGACAAAGCAATAAGGCCATCACCGTCAGCGGCTTGTCGATGGTTGGCCTGACAAAGGCGATCATGAGCATAAAAAAGGCAGGGAAAATGAGCCAATAGGCTAGGCCAAATTGCCAACCAGGCCGATTTAGTCGCTTGGCGCCATCGAGCAGGCGAACTATCCGATCAATTGATAGGCTGGCTATTGGCCAGGCGGGAATGATCCATAATGGCGGCCGCTCCAGGGTATAGTAAGTCCAAAGCTCTGTTTGTGTCCCCCAACTTTCGATCACTAATCCCCCCGCCAGGCCCACCAGCAGGATCCAGATGTCTGTCCTCAGATCAGCCCCAACCATGATCAGCACTGACATGACAAGAAAGATACCGATCAAAAGCCAATCGATCTGCCGCCACAATGGGCGGGACCAATCGATGTAGGATAAATATTCCTCCGCCAGGGGCCACCAGACATAGGCCAGGAGCAGCAATAAGGCTAAAAAAGCGCTCATGAGGTAAGTGCTGGAGCGCGTCAAGCCCAGTGTTATTCCTGGCAGCGGCCGGGATTCAGCTAAATGATCCTTTTCAAGACTCATAACGAATAGAACTTGTCGTCGGCAAGGCTTTTGTTGTCAATCCGTTCACTCACGAAAGGCGGCTTCCAACGCCCGCTGCATCGCTTCTACCGGCGCTGCCATTCCGGTCCACATCTCGAAGCCAATTGCTCCTTGGTAGACCAACATGCCCAAGCCATCCAGGGTCTTTGCGCCTCGCTTTTTCGCTTCCCGCAAAAATGGCGTTCTGGGTGGGTTTGGGATCACATCGCTGACGATCATGTTTGGTGACATCGTCGAATAATCCAGGTCCGGCCTGGCATCGACATCCGGGTAAAGCCCGATAGACGTAGCGTTGACTAAAATGTCCGTATCCTTCGGGATCGTATAGGTGCCGGTCCAGTGGTGAAAAGTAGATTCAGCGCTCGTTTTTTCATTGAGTAATTCAACCAGGGTCTGCCCACGAGAAACCGTTCGGTTCATGACGGTGATCGACTTGGCACCGGCCAGCGCTAGCTCGACCGTGATCGCCCTGGCAGCGCCCCCGGCCCCTAAGACAGTTACCTGCTTGCCGGCCGGATCGCTGGATGCATCCTCTCTCAAAGCTCTCAAAAAACCTTTGCCATCCGTATTCTCCCCGATGAGTTTATCGCCGTCGCGACGAACCGTGTTGACGGCGCCCATCAAGCGAGCGTCCGGCGCGACTTCGTCGAGATAATTCAGCACTTTGACTTTATGCGGGATGGTCAGATTGATGCCCTTCATATGAAAAGCCCGCATGCCATGAATCGCCGCAGCCAAATCTTCTGGAAAGACCTCAATGGTCAGATATCGCCAATTCAAACCCAATTCCTTAAAGGCAGCTTCCTGCATCACGATAGATGGATTTTCTGCCACGGGATGGCCGAAAACGCCTACTAGTTCAGCTTTGTAATTAACATCATCTGGCATGATGAGTACCTCCTAAAGAATTGGCTACCATAGGCGGCTTGTTTTCCCAGCCTGACTAGTCATTTTGCTCGGCATCAAAATCCTTCCTCGACAATTCGTAACGGAAACAATCCATGCCGAAGTAAACGGATTCATTGGTGAATACAAGGCCCGCCTTCTGTGCCACACGTTGCGAGGCGATGTTTTCTGGATGGACAATGGCCACGATTTGGTCCAGGCCTAACTGTTTAAAGCCATACTGGACGCCAGCCCTTGCTGCTTCGGTGCCCAATCCCTTGCCCCAATATGAGCTATCCAAAAGGTAGGCGATTTCCGTCTCGTCTGTTTCCGGTAAATATTGCAATCCGGCCCAACCGATGAATACTTTCTCCTGACCAATATCGACAGCCCACCAGCCATAGCCATGTTTGTTCCAATGCTCGATTTGGTTGGCGATCAAGCGCCCGACCTTATCGGCAGCAGGGGGTTCCTGGTTTGGAAAGTAGCGCAGCATATCCAGCTTGCCCATTATTTGCTGCAAAGGAATGATGTCATTCTGGCCGAGCGGCCGTAGGAGAAGCCGTTCACTTCGTAATGCTGGTATATTGATCATCGTTTGTGGCCACTCACCGTCAGCCATTTGATTGAACGACCGTACCCGGATCGTAAGCTTTGGTTTTTTATTATCCATCAAGGGCCCAACGAAATTAAATTAGAGGCTGGTCCATCAAGCAAATCCTTGTAGCTTCGAGGTACACGCGTATAGCTGGCAAGTAAATGAATTATACCCACAAAAAATCAAGTTTACCTTGCCTCTCTTTTCCTAGCGGCTTACAAGTGAAAGAGCCACGGGGCAGTTGGCTGAAGGCAAGCCCTTCGATCAGACCATTTCAGTTGGGCATAATCTGTGCAAAACTTTGATTCATGTCGTGATTTCGCCTATAATTAGTTGATCTGGAACATGGAGGAACGATAATGCGGATAATAATTGCAGGCGGTTCGGGTTTGATTGGCCGGCCGCTAGTTTCAACTCTTATAGGCGATGGCCACGACATTGTCGTATTGAGCCGGAATCCCGATAAGTACCGGGCGATACTGCCGGAAAAGGTTTCGCTGGTCCAATGGGATGCGCAAACGGCCGGAAAATGGAGCCAGGAAGTAAATGGTGCCGACGCCATCATAAATCTGGCCGGTGAAAACCTGGCCGGCGATAACTTTCTACCCGGTCGTTGGACCGAACAAAAGAAGCGGCGCGTCCGCGAAAGCAGGATAAAGGTAGGAACGGCTATTGTCGAGGCTATAAAAGCTGTTGAAAATAAGCCCCGATTGTTAATCCAATCTTCTGCTGTCGGTTATTACGGACCGAGCGGCGATGATATCGTCACCGAAGCCACCCCACCTGGAGAGGATTTCCTATCGCTACTTTGCGTCGAGTGGGAGGCCAGCAGCATCGAGGTGGAATCGCTGGGAGTGCGCCGGGCCGTCATTCGAACCGGCCTGGTATTGACCCCCGATGGAGGTCCCCTGGCGCGGGAGTTGCTGCTCTTCAAATTTTATGCCGGTGGATACTTCGGCGATGGCAATCAGTGGTGGCCCTGGATTCACATGGACGATGTTTTGCGATCTATCCGATTTCTAATAGAGGATAACCAGGCTAGTGGACCCTTCAACCTGTCGGCGCCAGAACCGGTGACTAACCGTAACTTTGGCAAGATCATGGGCAAAGTCATGGGTAAGCCGGCCCTAGTACCGGTCCCCCGTTTCGCCTTGAATATCGTGGTGGGTGAGGTCGCGACCATCGTCGCGGATGGTCAACGAGCAGTGCCGAAAAAGTTAATCGACCACGGATTCACTTTCCAATTTTCCGAGTTGGAACCGGCGCTTCATGATTTATTAGCCGGCTGACTAGAGAGTGATAGGCATTACTATCGCCCTTAAATCCCTCCCTGTCTCAGCATGAATTTAGATTTTGCACGTTGGGTGTCCGTCAAAGTTTTGGATTCAAAGTAGGCATTAGGAACGAGAGGGTAGCCAAGGGCGCCGCCATGGATGGTTGGCGGGCGGACGCCAGGGTTTCCTCGGAGTTGTGTCGGCTGCC
>JAHEJP010000326.1 GCA_024638855.1 Chloroflexota bacterium | reverse complement strand
TGTCATTATTGCCGGTGAAATTCCCCTGGTTGAAGAGTTAACCCATCGCTGCGTGGATGCAAATCATTCCACGACAGCCTATCTGGTAGAGGATTTTTTGAGCGCCGTTCAGAGTGGTTACATCCTTGGTGATATGAGCGAGATTGATGTAGCAATCGAGGTCCACAATGAATCGGCCGCGGCGAAACAAGAGCTATTGTTGTCTTTATCGAATGCGATCCCTGAATCTGCTTTGTTATTGACTTCGGCGCTGGCTACGAGCACTACTCAAGCTGCGGCTTGGGTTATGCATCCAGGCAGGGTGACCGGATTCGGACTAATACCTCCCTTAAGGAATAATAGTATCGTCGAGATTACAACCGCGCTTCAGTCAGATGACGACTCCATTGTTCGAGCAGCAGAATTTTGGAGTCAAATAGGATTTGAAGCTTTAAAAGTTGAAGATGGACCCGGCCTAGTTAGAGCGCGTATTGTTTGTTGCTTAATCAATGAAGCAACCAATGCACTTATGGGAGGAGTGGCCAGCGCTGAGGATATTGACCTTGCGATGAAATTGGGCACCAATTATCCAATTGGACCACTCGAGTGGGCAGATGTGATAGGTCTTGATACGGTACTTGGCGTTATGACTGGTCTGTTCAACGAATGGGGAGAGGATCGCTACCGGGCATCACCCTTGTTAAGGAGGATGGTGCTCGCGGGTTATCTAGGTAAGAAAAGCGGAAGGGGCTTTTTCGAGTATAGTTGAGATGGCGCTTTTAGATCAACAAACGGAGAAGTTTGGCTGGTATTCGAAGGTCAGATTGAAATGAGAAACTAAAATGGGTGTGAAGCGATGCCATATCTGCGCAACTGATCCCGAGGTTCGGCGTCTGCATGGCCGTCCCGGTTTAGCAGATGGTAGCGAGTGCCCGATTTGTTATCGGCCGACCTGCCGTTATCATTTGACCATCGTCCGCTGGAAATGGCGTCATGATGATCAGGTTGATTCGGTGCGCATCTGCAGATCGTGCAAGAGCTCGTATGCGCATCGCAATTGGGATGCCATTAACCGCGATTGGATCACGTAATATGATTTGGGCCAGGCAACCGGATTTCCCCTGCTTGAGTAACCATCCTCGGGCCTATTTGATTTTGGCTGTCCTAAGAAAAACTCGTTATTTTGGGTCCAACTAATTCCTTAAAAAGTGATAGGATTTCACCTGGTTCGGCGTGGCGTTTTTGAATGGCTTTTTTGGAATAAATCAATTCGTCATTCACTTTAACCTCAAAAGCACCCCCACTAGAGGTTATAAGCGTTAATTCTTCAATAACATGTTGATAATTTGAGAGTAGATCATCCGCCAAACTGACGGCGCGATTTAGGTAGCTTCAAGGCACGCAATATTCAATTGAAATTTTGTAAGTTTTCATGGTGGAAACCCTCCTTTGATGGATAATTCCGCCCGAGTATAGTCATCTGATGGGCGCTTGACAACAGGAGAGCGCTAGGATAACATACGCCTGCTTTCGGGCCTGTAGCTCAGCTGGGAGAGCGCTACAATCGCACTGTAGAGGTCAGGGGTTCGAATCCCCTCAGGTCCACCAGCGAGCCGAGAAAAAAGAAATCAAGGGCCTGTAGCTCAGTTGGGAGAGCGCCACAATGGCATTGTGGAGGTCAAGGGTTCGAGCCCCTTCAGGTCCATCTGTTTATAAAGTTGGTTATCAGTAGAAATTCCGTGGGTGTCTTGGACCCCCTTTCGTGCTATTACGGGAGGGGATTTCTATTTTCAGGGCAAAAAAGATATGGAAGAAGACATCTATATTCACACAAAAAATGGATCATTATACGGAAAATGTGCCGGTGATCCGGCCTCGTCCATGGTTGTAGGACTACACGGCTGGAGTCAACGAAATGGTTGGCAGACATGGCAACCATTAATGCAGCCTCTTGCCACGGCTGGCTTTTACATCGTCAGCGTTGATATGCCGGGTTGGGGCAAAAGCCAATCATGGGAGGATAGCCCATTGAGCAGCGAAAGGGCCGTTGAGGTTGTCTTAGCCATCTTGGATAGCATGAATCGGCCGACAGCAACGCTCATGGGCAAAAGCTGGGGTGGGGGCATTGCCCTTGAATTCGCCCTTGATTTTCCTGAGAGGGTGAACAAGCTGGTCCTGACTGCTCCAGCATTTAGAGACCCGACTCGCTTGCAGACATTGATCCAGCCAGTATTATTGGCATGGGCCATGGATGATCCTGTTATACCGGTAAAATATGCCGCCGAATTTGAAGATGCCGTTCCGGATATTGAAGTAACGATATATAAGGACGGTGGGCACAGCGCAGCCACAAAAAATGCATCTGATTTCGCCCAGCGGGCAATCCGTTTTCTCAAAGGGCAAGCTCAAGGAACATTTGAATAATGCGTGTGCATTCAGGCTCGGGTCCAGTAAGGAGTGATTAATGACGGAGAAATATTTACCGGCCGACATTGAACCGAAGTGGCAGGCGAAGTGGAATGAGAGCGAACTTTATCGCCAAGAAATCAACCTCGATAAGCCAAAATACTATGCTTTGACGATGCTGCCTTACCCCTCAGGCGAACTACATATTGGCCATTGGTATGCCATGGCGCCAAGCGACGCCCGGGCAAGATTCAAACGTATGAATGGCTACAATGTCTTGTTCCCAATGGGTTTTGATTCTTTCGGACTGCCGGCCGAAAATGCTGCCATCGAGAGAAAGATTCACCCGGCCACTTGGACGTATGAGAACATAGACAGAATGCGGATCCAATTGCGTAGCATGGGAGCTATGTTTGATTGGCGACGCGAGGCTATCTCCTCAGATCCCTCGTATTATCGATGGTCGCAGTGGTTCTTTAAGAAGCTCCTGGAACTTGGATTAGCTTATCGGAAGAAAGCGGCGGTAGACTTCTGCCCTCACTGCAATACAACACTAGCCCGCGAACAGGTTTGGGGTGACGATCGTCACTGCGAGCGTTGCAAAACACCTGTTATCAAAAAAGATCTTGAGCAGTGGTTTTTTAAATCGACAAATTACGCTGAGGAGCTGCTCGATTTCAGTGAGATCAACTGGCCCGAGCGCGTTAGAGTTATGCAGACAAATTGGATTGGACGCTCAACAGGAGCAGATGTCGTATTCTGGACGGAGTCAGGTGATCCTATTTCGATTTTTACCACCAGACCTGACACCTTATGGGGCGCAACGTTTATGGTTCTCGCCCCTGAGCATCCCCTGGTAGACAAGATAACTTCAGTTGAACAGAGAATCGAAGTGGATGCCTATCGGTCCGCGGCTGCCCGAATGGAAGACATCGATCGGGAGGCTGCTGATCGGGAGAAAACCGGTGTATTTACGGGCGCTTATGCCATAAACCCTGTTAATTCTGAGCGAATTCCCATTTGGGTAGCCGATTACGTACTCATGAGCTACGGTTCAGGAGCCATTATGGCCGTTCCAGCGCATGACGATCGGGATTTTGAATTTGCGACCAAATTCAACCTGCCAATCGTAGAGGTGATTCTATCACCAGAACGTTCCACTGACGGCGGCGCGCTGACTGAAGCATATACATCAAAAGATGCGGGTCAGATGATTAATTCTGGAATATTCGATGGGACCCCAATTGAAGAAGCGGTTGAGAAAGTGACTGCCTGGCTTGAGGAAAATGATATCGGTAAAGCTGCGGTCAATTACCGCTTGCGCGATTGGTTAATTAGTCGACAACGTTACTGGGGGACTCCAATACCCATTGTATATTGCCCAAGGCACGATGCCGTTCCTGTGCCGGATGATGATCTGCCAGTCTTACTGCCAGAGGATGTCGAATTCATGCCAACTGGGGAGAGCCCATTGAAGTTTCACGAAGAATTCTTGCACACGCATTGTCCGATTTGTGGTGAAGAAGCCCTGCGCGAAACTGATACGATGGACACATTCATGTGTTCGTCCTGGTACCAATACCGCTATTTGAGCCCTCAAGATGAAGAAGCGCCCTTTGATCCAGATGAAGGCGCTTATTGGCTGCCTGTGGATCAATATACAGGTGGCATCGAACACGCGACAATGCACCTGATATATACCCGTTTTTTCACCAAAACGATGCGCGATATGGGCTTGGTTTCATTTGATGAGCCTATGATGGCTCTTTACAATCAGGGTATGGTCCTTGGGGAAGACGGCGAAAAGATGTCTAAATCTAGGGGCAATGTCGTGGCCCCCGATAGATTAGTTGCCCAATATGGGGCAGATGCCGTGCGTACTTATCTGATGTTTTTCGCCAAGTGGGATCAAGGCGGACCATGGAATTACGATGGTATCAAAGGCCCTCAACGTCTGCTATATGATGTCTGGGAGATCGGCAGTGTCGAATATGAGCCAAGCAAAATTGATCGGGAAGCCGGTCGAGCTTTACGCCGCAAAACGCACCAAGTCATTCGAAAGGTAACCGCAGATCTCGAGTCCTTCTCATTTAATACCGCAGTAGCCGCGATAATGGAACTAAGAAATGCCATCATTGATTCCCAGAAACTGGCCAATGTCTCAAGGGAGATTTGGGATGAGTCGGTACAAAACCTTCTTCTTCTCTTGGCCCCAATCGCACCTCATCTAACCGAAGAGCTCTGGCAGCGTAAGGGTTACGAATACAGTATCCACCAGCAAACATGGCCGGTATGGGATGAAGAGATAGTTAAGGAAGATACGGTGACCTTGATTATCCAAATAAATGGTAAGGTGAGGGATAAAATCGAGGTACCAACAAACAGTGACGATGACTTCTTAGAGGAAACGGCATTGGCATCAGAAAAGGTTCAGAATTGGCTCGACGGCAAAGAACTCCGCAAGGTTATCGTAGCCAAGGGAAAGCTAGTCAATATCGTCGTCTGATGTTGTTGGCTTTATACACTCGAAACACGATTATTGTTAAGGCGCAGATGAACTCGTGACTACCCTGATTACAGCCTGGTTACCAGATGGATCATGAACTACAAAGCCGTTCAGCGATTTGGTGACTTCGATCCCCATCCGTGAAATTCTTGCTATAAGCTCTTCTAATGCTGCCTGGTCTGGAAGATCGACTGTAAACCACTTTAAGCCAGGTGAATCTTTGTGGGGAGGCGGAGCGGCAGTGCTCTCCCAAGTGTTGAACCCGATATGGTGATGGTATCCTCCGGCTGAAACAAACCCGGCCGAAGGTCCATACAGGGTGATAAGATCGAAACCAAGCGCCTGGGTATAAAAAGTCACAGAGTCATCGATGTTGGACACACGAAGATGTACATGGCCAAGACGTGTAGCTGGAGATAGACCAGGCCATATTGAATGGTTTTTATCAATCTCATCGAGAATCGTATCTACATTCAGCGGCAGTGTACCCATCTGTAATTGACCATCTTCGTATAGCCACTCAGATTGAGGTCGGTCGCGATAAATCTCAATCCCGTTGCCGTCCGGATCATCAAGGTAGATCGCTTCGCTAACTAAATGGTCCGCAAAACCCGATATCGACGTTTGGGTCTTGATTAATTGATTGAGGCTCCATGCCAATTCCTGCCGGGAAGGGACCAGGATTGCGACGTGATATAGTCCCGTCGTCCTACCGGCCGACTGGTGATTATCTAATTCATTAAGTTCAACCAATTCCGTGTCCGCAACACCTAGATGCGCGGTTCCATCACTCATGCTGAGAATCTGAAATCCAAGAGCGCTAGTATAAAAGTCAAGGGCTCTTGCAAGGTCTGTAACCTTAAGGCTAACGATACCGATTTTTGTTTCAGGATGTAACTTATCGGTCATGCATACTCCAGTTGGATCAGGTTTCATCTTTTGCTTTGCTCTCTTCTAAGTTTTTTGTATG
>JAHEJP010000037.1 GCA_024638855.1 Chloroflexota bacterium | reverse complement strand
CCAGATGCTATTGTAGAAAGTACTCATTTGCCAGGCGGCGCCAGCGCCGGCTCCTAGGCTTAATTCGTTCCCTTGGACGCCAACCCTGGTACCGACGAGATAATTGAAGATCTTTCCAAAATTGGGAGCAAAGGCGTAAGGAACGTAGAAAATAGCCAACAGAATAAGTCCGCTCAACAAAGCCAATCCCCAGGTTAAAGCCTTTTCATGATTTTCCCGGTAAGCGGTGGCCAATATCCAAGCAACGGCAGGCACGAACAAGATGGCATCGTAATGGGCTAAGAGAGCACCCGCAAGGAACATTGACGACAAAAAGAGATCCGACTTGCGCCCGTTTAGTCGGAAACGGGCGGCCGAAGACAACGCCAACGCGCCAAATAAAACGACGAAAGATTGGTATTGGGCAATACGGCTGAAGGCAACCGCGAATCCTCCGATCGCGAACAATAGAGCGGATAGCAATCCAACTCTATCTGAGAACCAAGTTCGAGCTAACCAAAATATTGCCAGGACTGCCAACCAGCCGGCCCAGGTAAAAGGCATTCGCAACCAAAAATCATTGATCGCTCCGGTCAATTGCCAGGTGATGAGGGGATACAAGATCTCGGCCGGACCCTTTTGGTGGAGAAATAATTCAGCTAGGTCACCGGTTATGATAGCCGCGGCTCGAGCCATGATAATGCCTTCATCACCCTGCAATTCCTTGTAACCCAGGTTGGGTAAACGAAGCAGTATGGCTGCCAGCATAATCGCCATTAAGGTCACGAAAACTCTTAAAGATAAAGTTTGCCCTTCGACTTTTAAGCCCGGCTTAATCAAAGTTAGCAGCAGTGGAACGAAGGCCAGTGCCAAAACGCCGATGAGCAAGAGCCAAGATTGAATTTCACCCGGTATATACGAGACCCATAAGGCGATTAACATATTGACAAGTAATGTAATACCGGCTGCTACCAGAAACCGTTCACTCAAGTATCCTCTTATCAGAAGCATCCAACTGAGCGCAGGCATAATCCACAACAAACTAAATACGGCGATCTGGCGAGCGGACCCGGAAGGTAGCAAAAGGCTAACCAAAGCCAAGAAGGCCATGGTAATTATGAGGCTAGTTTGAATCCCATATTTACGAAGATTCATTGTCACCCACGAGATATATATGGATCGAGTAGCCAATCCGGTAATCGGGTTCACGCGCCCGGAACCAGGCAAAAACATTCTTATCCTCTAAAGGCAACTCCCAGAGGTTGCTCACGCTGATCGCATAAAGGCCAGGTTCTGGATTTTCAGGATCGAAGGGTAGATCCCACCACAAGTCAAAATGACGGGTAAGACCTGGCAATGGATCGTAATTAATACCGTAGTAAGCCGGATCTGCCGTGCCAAACCAAGAAAGCTTTATTTTTTCTATCTCGTTTTCTTCAATCCAACTACGGAGACGCAACAGGTCCTGTCCCCAGTCAATGTTACTGTCGACCAAGACCTTATGCCCGTTGGCTGGTCCACCCACCAATAGATTGAAGTAACTCAAGTAATGTGGGTGCAAAAACATATCCCAAGCAATAACCGAAACCAGAGCGGCAACCAGGGCGATTCTCGCGACGTATACACCTGCTTTGGCAGCGCGTTTTCGAAACTCGAGTAGCACAACCATACCTGAAGATAATACATAGAAAAATGGTAGGATTGGTAGGAGGTGACGATAACCGATATTTAGATCACTCTGCATGCTGGCTAGAAAATAAAGCACTGGCGGGATGACAAGAAAGGCCGCTTTTAGCCTTGTCCGCTCGTGCCACAACAACAAAATCGCGGCCGTTAAGAACAGAAGTAACACCAATAGCGGTGTTTTAACCATCAATGCCACCGGAAAATAAAACCACCAACCCTCGGCCGAGAAATTTCCCAATAAGAAAGCTGGACGGCCGCCACCACTGATCTGAAATATTTGTTCGATTCCGGCTAAATAAGTTGGCATAGGGCCACTCAAACGATTAAATCCAGCAAAGGCAGGGCTCAAGAAACGATACGATCCATATTCAAATGCATAAATGGTCCAGACAGTAAGGATTGAGATAACGCAGACTAATGAGTATTGGATCAGGCGCTTAGCAGCTCTCGTCCATTTCCAGCGCTGACCATATAAAGGCAGCAGAGTCAGAATGGCGAATATCGGTACAAAAACAAGATTCGAAAATTTACTCCCGATAGCGATGCCCAAACCAAAGCCAGCAATAAGGAGCCGACCCCAGTGCCAGTCCGTTGGTATCCATAATCGCCACAGTAAATAAGCTGCAAGCAGAACAGTCGCGGTACCCCCGACATCGGTTGTCGAATAGCGGCCATGAGCTAAGATATTGGGATCGAAAAGCAAAAATACTAGCGCTACCAGCCCAGAAAATTTGCCCCACAACTCTTTAGAAAAGCGGTAGCCAATCAAACCCAGGCCAATAGTTAAAAAGACAATCGGTAACCGGGCTATGAAAACCAGCTGGTCGACATGCTGGTTTCCTGCCCACAGTAATTTCTCGGCAAAAGCGTACCAGCCTTCTCTCTGTTGCCAACTTAGGTCATCAAATGGCAAGTTGATGTCGGGAAGCGTTAAAATAGGTAGAGAGCTGATAACATTAATTAAAGGGGGGTGTTCGAGGCTGAAGCGAGGATCGCCGCTCACCAGAAAAGCCAGACCACGGGCTATATGATTCTGTTCGTCCATGGTTGGGCTATCACCTGCCATTGAATCAATGGCCAGCCAGAAAAAAAGCAGGATGATAGGGATGGCCAAAAACACCTGCCGAATGCGTCTTATCTGCCTCATTGCGGCCGATTATAGAGCACGTTTAGGCAGCCTGACAATGCACCAGATGTTACCGACAAGCCTACGCAGAACATACGCAATCTGGCAACTTTAGCAGATTGAACTAGAATCCCTGCCGGTATGAACGAGCTTCATAGCAGAATTCGAGAAAGTCGAGGGTACCTTTTTTTCCGGCGCCACCTGGGATCCATAGTGAAAATCCTGGTATCTGTACTTGGGTTGGTCATTGTCTTATGGTCAATACCCGCCGACCAGATTCGAGATGAATTGGTTATCGTTAACTGGTTCTGGCTGTTCGTTGCCTTTGCCATGGTTACTTTTAGTCTGGTAGTGCGGGCTTTTCGTTGGCTCCTACTGTTGAAAGGACTTAAGGCTTCAGTTCCGTTTGGCCGTCTGGTGGAATTGTACTTCGTTGGCAACTTCTTCAACTCTTTCTTACCCAGCGGCTTTGGCGGTGACGCCGTGCGCATTATTGAAGTCGCTCGCGATGTACCGGCTAATATCGCTGCGGGCACTGTGATCGTCGATCGCTTGTCCGGCTTGATGACTCTATTCGCGATGGCTCTTATCCTGCTGCCCTTTCGACCCGAACAATTTCCAGACAACCTGACCCTCATCGTGGCTGTAGTCTGCCTTGCGGGTCTGGTGGCAGGTATCATCCTTATTGATGGCAGCCTGATCCGGCGTTTTGGGGGCTGGTTACCAGCAAAGTTATCGCCAACAGGTAATGGTCCTGTGGCTCAACTGATGGATGCCGTGCAAGGTTGTGGCTGGAAAGCTATCCTGGGAGCCTTTAGCGTATCCTTCATATTTAATTTGCTATTAATTGCCTGGTGGGAAGCGGCCGCCCGGGCGCTAGGAATCGAAGTTTCCTATGCGCATTTGATGCTAGTTGTGCCTATCCTTTCTGTCGCTTTGCTGGTTCCATCGATAGGTGGGCTAGGAGTACGAGAGCTATTAGCCGGGCCGTTATTTGCCAGCGCAAGTCTCCGTGGAGCTGAAGCCGTCGCGCTCTCACTATTGGTTTGGCTGATAATGAGAGCAGTTAGTTTGTTGGGAGCACCAGTGTACATTGCTACAACCGTTCGCGAAAACCGCAGGCACCGTGCCGAGACAGTCGAAGAGACGACCAAGTAAATTGGGCAAATAGGCTCTCGTGACGTCTGGGACGGAATGCCGCCCTAATTCAGGCGCTCGGATCGGCTTCCCAAATCGGCTCGCCACTTAAAATTCTTCGTATTTGGTCCGGGAATTTCTTTGCATCGAGTGGTTTGGCCAGGAATCCATCAAAACCAGCTTCTTTGGCTTTTTCCATCTCTGCAATAGCCCCCAAGGCAGTGACAGGTACAACCAAGGTATTCTTCAATAAGGGATGGGCTCGAATTCTTTCAAGAGCCTCATAACCATCCTCTACAGGAAGCCTTAAATCCATAAGTATAAGATCGACGCGTTCCATCTGTTCCGCATATTCAACGACTCCCCAGCCAGTCGTCTTCCACTCAGGATGTCTGACCCCCGTATAGGCTAGCAAACGAGCAGTCAAGGCAAAGCTGGCAGGGTTGTCTTCCACAACCAGTATATAGGCATCTTTCGGTTCAATAGGCTTTCGATCAGGCATCTACCCCTCAAAATAGTTGGACTTCAACCCACTCACCGGCTGCCAAACCGCCTTGGTTGAGTGGAACTTTAATCAATCCATCGGCTTTCACGAGCGTATAAATAAGATTGCTCTTGCCAAAAACAGGTGTAGCAAGCAAGCCATCAGATGTATCGTCTAACCGAGCTGGCACATAATCCTCGCGACCAGTTTCACTGGCAATATTGGCACTAATCTTAGCCCATACAATACCTCGTCGTGGCGAGAAGGGCAAGCCCTGTAATCGGTAAATTGTCGGCATCCCAACCATGGCAAATTGGACCATCGCTGAGACGGGGTTACCTGGTAGGCCAAGAACCGGCTTTCCTAGTACAGCACCGACGATCGTTGGTTTACCTGGACGGGTAGCAATTCCATGCAACAATACCCCCGGCCTCCCCAGGCTATTGATCACATCCACTGTCACGTCCCGCACGCTAACAGATGAACCGGCCGTCATGACAACCATATCATGTTGTTTTAGGGCTTCTTCAGCGGCTAATTTCAAAACATCCAACTCATCGGGAATGATGCCGACGACAACGGGTAGGCCACCTGCCTGCCTCGTTTGAGCAGCAATTGTGTAACTATTGATGTCTCGAATTTGGCCCGGTCCTGGATTTTGACTCGGATGAACGACCTCATCTCCGGTAGCAATGATGGCTACTTTGGGTCTTTTTGTCACCTTGAGCTCTGTTATGCCCAGCGCCATTAGGCCACCTAAATCTTGCGGGCGAAGGAAATGACCGGCTGGCAGAATCTTGTCATTGTGACCCACATCTTCGCCTACTTGCAACACATTCTGTCCAGATGCAACTGACCTGAGTACTTCTATTTCATAGGGAAAGTCGATGCCGCTGACCCCACCTACAGTTTGAGCGAACTCGATCTGCACAACCGCATCAGCCGTCTCCGGAATCATGCCTCCTGTATGGACAACAGCGGCCTGTAGCTCCCCCAACTCTATCCCAGCCGCCTGGCCCATTTGCACTTCGCCAATCACAGTCAAGAAGGCCGGCAGGCTTTCAGTCGCACCAAAAGTATTGGAGGCTTGAACAGCGTATCCATCCATTGTGCTTCGGCGAAAATAAGGCAGCGCGTGGGGGGAGTAAATTGACGCAGCTGTGATCCTGCCCAATGCCTCTTCAGTACGAATTACTTCGTCCTCGGCTATTGGCGCCAGGTTCTGAAAAAGAAGATCCCGTGCCTCATCAGGGGGCAAGACATTGAAGAATTCCGGCATAGCTCTAGTTTATCAGAACAGAGGTTTAGGTTCGAATGAGACGCTAGTGCTAGAAGTTCAACTCTTACTGCTGGCCAACCGCTTCAAAGCAGCTTCATCCAATATCGAAATACCGAGGTTTCTCGCCTTATCCAACTTACTACCAGCTGCTTCACCGGCTAACAGATAATCCGTCCGCTTGCTCACAGAACCAGTTACACGTCCACCTCGAACCTCGATGAATTGCTTGGCCTCATTTCTGCTCATGGTGGGCAAGGTACCCGTGATGACGAAGATACTTCCTGCAAGCGAATCAGATTCAGGTTGGGATGATTCCAATTCAAAATTGAGGCCAGCTTGCCGAAATTTTTCTAACAACCGAATATTGGATTGGCTTTCAAACCAGGTCACCACCGTCGCTGCAGTCTCCGGACCGATACCTTCAATTTCCTCTAATTGCTCTTTATTACTTTGTTCTAAGCGATCGATGCTACCGAGAGCCTGCAACAGCAATCCGGCGACCACTGTACCGACGAATCGAATACCCAAAGCAGTAAGGAAACGGTCGGCCGGCTGGGTTTTGCTAGCTTCAATTCCCAGCATTAGGTTATCTACTTTCTTTTCTTGAAATCCTTCCAAGGACAATATATCAGCACGCTTTAGATAATATATGTCGGCTATATCTTTGATCAGCCCTTGCTCAATCAATAGAGCGCCAGTCTGCGAACCAAACTTATCAATATCCATAGCGCTGCGGCCGACGAAGTACTCCACGCGCCGCACCAATTGCTCAGGACATGTCGGATTGTCACAATAAATGGCAACTTCATCCGGAGGTTGTATGACCGGCGTATCGCAAAATGGACAGCGCTCTGGCGGTTCGATTAGTTGCTCGCTGCCATTTCGCAGATCGGGTACGGGGCCGATCACATAGGGAATGACATCTCCCGCTCGTTTCACCATGACGACATCGCCAATTCGAATATCTTTGCGGGCTATTTCATCATAATTATGGAGAGTTGCGTTCCTGACGATAACTCCCCCGATTTCAACAGGTTCGAGGATGGCATTTGGGGCCAGAATGCCCGTACGGCCGACATTGACGACGACATCCAAAAGCTTTGTGCTTTTTTCCTGAGCTGGAAACTTCATCGCTATCGCCCCGCGAGGATCCTTTCCCACAAAACCCAGGCTCTGGGCCAAAGGCTGGTCGTTGATCTTGACCACGATGCCGTCAACTTCGTAGTTGATTTGGTTTCGCTTTTTTTTCCAGTTCCAATAAGCCTCTACCACCTCCTCCAGATTTTGACAAAGGACAATATCTTTTGAGACTGGAAATCCCAGGACGCTTAAATAACTCAAGCGATTCCATTGTTCATCTGGGATACCTTCCCCATCCCAGGCTATAACATCATAAATGAATAGTGTCAACGGCCTCTGGGCCGTGATTTTTGGATCCAATTGCCTGAGTGACCCGGCCGCCGTATTCCTAGGATTCATATAAAGCGGTTCGCCAGCCGCCTGTCGTTTTTTGTTGAGCTCAGCAAACTGATCTAAGGGGAAAAAAGCTTCTCCCCGTACCACAAAATAAGGGGGGAAAATAACGTTGCTGGCAGGATCAACGGGCACTTTTTTGGGTAGTGCAAAAAATGTACGGAGATTGGCAGTGATATCCTCGCCCACGATTCCATTCCCACGAGTTGCACCCTGGACAAACATACCATCCTGGTAAGTCAGCAACACCGACAAACCGTCGATCTTCGGTTCGACCACGTAATTCAGATTTATTTCATCCGGTAATAATCGGTCAATTCGTTTGCGCCAGGCAAATAAATCTTCTTCATTAAAAGCATTGGCCAGGCTCAGAACAGGCGCTGGGTGGCTTACTTTTTCGAACACGTCAAGGGGTTCGGCGCCAGTCCGCTGAGTTGGCGAATCCACGGTAATGAGTTCTGGGTAAGCTGCCTCGAGCTCGACCAATTCTCTGTACAAGGCGTCGTATTCTCCATCACTGATAAGTGGTGCATCCAGCACGTGATAACGGTAAAGGTGGAAATTGATTAGTTCCCGCAACTGTTCCAAGCGAGCTTCAGGCAAAGTTGTCATTAATTAACCCTCGTCAAATCTGGAATCTTCTAGCTTCCGTCGATAATTATCGGCTTCCTCGATCTTTTCGCTGTGCCTTTCAGCTCTGGCAATATCTGATCTGGTGATTTGATTTTCAGCCGCAGTCAATACTTCTGCGGACTGGCGATTTACAAATGACCACTTCTTGCAGTGCGGACAGCGGTCGTAGCGCGAAACCATCAATCTAAGACTCCAGAGATGGATGGCAAAAGGCCGGTCGCAGCTCGGACAAACCGTCCCGCCTAAATACCCATAGCCCTTGTTCGATCCCTGTGAGCTGATCCCTCTTTTGCTCAGGAAATAACTGGCCAGCCGAAAGAAGACAACCAGGGCTACTAAAATAACGATTGCCCATCTTGTTCCATCGTTTCGGTCGCCGACCTGGCTCAGTATCAGAGCCGGAAAGATTATCTGGATCTGGCAAAGATTAATACCACCAAAGCACTTTCTCATATAACTTCTATTGTTCAGCGTTTGATCCTGGCGCAGCAATAGGAACGAGGAAATCACCTGCAACCCAGCCCTCAGTTCCATCCTCCAGCCGAACTTGCCACCAGATAAAACCGCTGCCTTCTTCCGGACCACCAATCACGAGCAAGCCCTCACCCTCAGGTACTAAGGACAACCGAATGTTATCAGTACTAGGGCCACCCCTAAGACTTACACCGATATCTTCTGTATTGGTTACCTCCGCATAATACCCTACCGTGATGGCCTCAGGTGCAGTTGACAAATCTGGTGTAGCGGGAGGCGTAAAGGTGGGTAACGGCGTAGCGGAAGCGAGCAAAGCGGTGGCAGTCGGATTAAGACCCGCTGGGGCTGTCAGCCTAATGATGGTCGGCGTGGGCACAGACACCGCAAGTGGCTGGCGTATTAAGAACACCCCAAGCAGGATGGCGGCAATGACAATGCCAACTACGGTCGCCAATACGCCTAATCCAAACCACAACCAGGGCACTTTCTGGCGTTCGTCTTTTCCGATCGCCGCCTTCCTGGTGTCTTGATATTCTGTACGCGGATCCCGCGGATCAGTGGGCCGTTGATACCTCGCCATATTCGCCAATAACTTCAAGGGCTAAAAGAGTCAAATCATCAAATGCTGGGGCGTTATCGCACCATTCGGCTACATCCGCCGCAAGACCATCCACGAGCGCCTGAACCTTTAAGTGCCTTTGTTCGTCTAAATAATCGGAAAGTTTTTCATAGCCATATTGCTCGCCGTTCTGATTGGTTGCATCAGGAACACCATCGCTAAAAATAAGCAGACGATCGCCTGGGCTAAGCTGGATCGCATATTCCTCCAGCTCTAACATTTCAATCATACCCAAAAAACGGCCTTGTCCTTCCAACTTCTGAACACCGCCATTAGACTTGATAAGTAACGGTCGTTCATGCCCTGCGGTTACGTAAGTCAACCGGCCGCTCGGCCTGTGGAGCACACCGTAAAATGCAGTGACAAAGATATCGGCCGACGGTGCTACTTCCATGACATCTCTGTGAACAGCAAGAGCGACCTGGGACGGGCTCAATCTCCTTCGTCCTTCAACCAAAAATAATGACCGGCCAACCGCCATGAATAATGCTGCCTGAACACTCTTGTCTGCCACATCTGCTAATACCAATGCCAGATTCTCTTCGTCAATCTCAATGGCATCATAAAAATCACCGCCAACTTGCCGAGCAGGTTTCAAATAGGCTGCGAGATGATAATCCGGATATTGGGGAAGTTCATTGGGCAGCAAGGTGCGTTGGACGCTGGCAGCGATTTCTAGCTCGCGCTCTAGCCGTTCTTTTTCAACCAGCTCTTCTTGAGCCGTTTGCAATTCAGTATATGCCTCCTGCAAGGCCTGGTTCTTTGATATCAGGTCGGCAATGGCCAACTTATCGGTACTTCTCAACAGCTCGACAACATGGCGCATTAACGAGTAGGCAACCGCCGGACTGTTTTCAAGAACGTTTTCAAATACTTCCTCGGTTATTTCCAAAACAGTAACCGTTGTAACGGTCACGCAATTGGCCATCCTGGGAGTATCGTCCAGCAGGCCCAATTCGCCGAAGTACTCACGTGGCCGTATCAGAGCCAGCATCCTTTCCTCGCCATCTTCGAGCACTTGACTAATAGCCACCAAGCCTTCGACCACGATGTAGAAAGTATGTTCAACTTCCCCTTGATGACACAGAATTGTTTCTGGCGGATACGTCCGCAATTGGGCTAATTCGCGAAGCGTGTCAAGGGTAGTGTCATCAAGACCGGTGAATATGCTACGAAATATGCTGGTCGTTCCTGTACTCATGATGCCTCAAGACGCAAAAAGAAGAGTTTGGTTATTGTTGGTAACTGTCTTTGCTCACAAATGTTATCAGTTTTTCAACGGACCAGGTATTCACGATATCGCTGGCTTGCGCCCAACCTCTTTGCGCCAATGCAACGCCATAGGGTAAAAATTCAAAGTGGTCGGCAGCATGGGCATCACAATTTATCGATAGCTTTACGCCTAGTTGAACAGCGCGCCGCACGTGATTATCTCGCAGATCCAGTCGCTGAGGATTGGCGTTGATCTCCAAAATCGTCCCCGTTCGGACGGCCGCCAGCAATAATTCTTCTATGTCGACGTCGGCCGGAGGCCGGTCAGGCAGCAACCTCCCGGTCGGATGGGCGATCATATCCACATGCGGATTTTCAAGGGCCGCCATCAACCTGTCCATTATTTGTTCCCTGGGTTGTCGCAATCCAACATGCAGGCTGGCGATAACAAAATCCAATTCGGCAATAACATCATCAGGATAGTCCAGGTTTCCATCAGCCCGAATCTCCATTTCCGTTCCATGCAAGATTCGAAAATCAGGGCCAAACATCTGGTTAACTTCTGCTATCTCATCCGCCTGCGATCGTAATCGATCCTGGCTCAATCCATTAGCAATTCCCAGGCTAGCCGAGTGGTCGCTGATGACTATATGCTGGAATCCTCTATCTTGGGCAGCGCGGGCCATTTCCAAGATATTGAGCCTGCCATCTGACCAGGTGGAATGCATATGCAGGTCTGAGATGATGTCGCCGGTTGTTACCAACTCGGGCAGATTAGAATCGATTGCTGCTTCAATTTCGCCGCGATCTTCGCGCAACACCGCCGGGATGAAAGGCAAACCAAGCATTTCATAAAGCTCGTCCTCTGATGCACAGCGTATTTCATCCCCACCTTCTAGGGCGGTAAATGCATGCTCATTGAGAGTATAACCCAACTTCAAGGCCAGTTCGCGTAATCGAATATTATGATTCTTGCTTCCCGTGAAATATGATAGCAGTGTTCCCCATCGATCGCTGGGTAGAACACGTAAATCGACTTGAAGGCCGTTGAATAAAAGCACGCTGCTTTTTGTCGGACCGCTGCCGAGCACTGATTCGACTCCCTCCATTTCACGAAAATAGGTCATGATTGGTTCGGAATCATCGGCCGCCACCAGTAGGTCGATGTCGCCAATCGTCTCTCGTTTGCGCCGGAGTGAACCGCCGAAGGCAACTTTTTTTACTCCAGGAAGTTCTTGTAGTTGGACCAATATTTTGTTTGCTATAGGCCAGGCCACGCCAAGAGGCGTGCGATCGTCGCCATGTTTTTCCAAAACCAGGATACTGGCTTTAATCCGTTCCTCCGACTTCGGACCAAGTCCTGGAAGATCCTTTAGTTCACCTTTCTCGGCCGCTTGCTTCAACTCTTGAAGCGTCGTAATACCTAATTGAGTATATATCTGATTCACTCGTTTGGGGCCTACACCTTCCAATCGCAACATCTCAACCAAAGTAGGTGGAATCTCTTGTGCCAGCCGGTCAAAGAATTCTAGTCGCCCCGTCGTCAACAGCTCCTTTATCTTTTCCGCCAGTGTCGCACCAATACCTGAGATGTCAATGAGATCGCCGTCTGATAGAACCTGGTTCAAATCCTGATTTAATTCACGAATATTTTCAGCCGCTCGCCGGTAGGCCAGCACACGGTGAATTGAATCGCCTCGAATAGCCAACATATCAGCGATTTGCTCAAAAAGGGCTGCGACTTCCCAATTAGTCATGAGGTTGATTATACCGTAGCCATCGTTCTTAAGAAATTAAAAGAAAGTAACCACGCATCAGCCAATTCATTAAGCGAACTCCGCTTAGATTGTTTATTTGGATTTGGCTGATTATACCAGACAGTGCCCATCATTTTTGAATGGCCTTATGTCGCTATCTAATTGTTTATTGCCATGAGAAACAAGCCATGCTAACATTGACGATGCGTTTTTGACGCAGGCGTACCCATATCATTTATTTCAGACACAAAAGGAGAAGAGAAGATGAATAAGAATCGCCTATTGTTAATTGTCACCTTCCTCATACTCGGCCTATTGGTGGCCGCGTGTGGTGGTGGCGCGGCCGAACCGACCGAAGCTCCTGTGGAAGAACCCACTGAAGCTCCAGCCGAAGAGCCGACTGAGGAGCCGATGGAAGAGCCAACTGAAGCACCGATGGAAGAGGAAGATGAGGAGATGGCAGAGGCCAATTCTATCGTCGACATCGCTGTTGAAGATGGTCGCTTTACAACATTGGTGGCTGCTGTGCAGGCTGCTGGCTTGGCCGAGACGTTGAGTGGAGATGGCGCATTCACCGTTTTTGCTCCAACAGACGACGCCTTTGCGGCACTACCAGAAGGTACAGTGGAATCCCTGCTTGAAGAACCCGAAGGGGCTCTAAAGGATATTCTGCTCTATCACGTTGCCGAAGGTGCCGTCCCTGCCGAGACCGTCGTAACCTTAGAATCGGCGACGACGATTCAAGGCGAACCAGTAACCATTGAGGTTGTGGACGGTGAAGTTATCTTAAATGGTAGCGCCACGGTTATCATCACTGATATCGAGGCATCCAACGGCATCATCCACGTCATCGACGCTGTGCTTTTACCACCAAGCATTGCTGCGGCGCCGGCCGAAGATGAAATGGCTTTCGAGACAACATCTGTTGCAGCTGAAGACTGCGATTATGGTGGCAAGATTAGTTCCGTCGAATCACTGGATGAATTGACAGTTCAGTTCAATTTGTGCAAGCCCGATCCGGCTTTCCTGGCCAAGATCGCCTTCACACCTTTCAACATCCAACCCCAAGAATGGATTGAGGAAACTGGCGGCACCGGAGATCTTCTTCGTCAGCCCATCGGTACCGGTCCATACATGGTTGAAGATTGGGTCCAAGGTGATCAGGTAATCTATAGAGCTTTCGCTGATTATTGGGGCGAACCTGCTGCGGCTGAAACGGCTGTATTACGTTGGAATCAAGAAGGCGCAGCCCGCTTGGTTGAGCTCCAATCTGGTAATGTCGACTATATCACCAACGTTAGCCCAGATGATATCCAGGGCGTTGTCGACAATCCGGACCTCACTCTCATTCCAGTCGACAATCCCAATATCCTTTATCTGGCGATGACAAATACCTTCGAACCTTGGGACAATCCCGACGTACGAATGGCCATCGCCATGGGTATCGATCGCCAGCGTTTAGTAGACAATTTCTACCCAGAGGGTTCTGAGGTTGCTTCTCACTTTACGCCTTGTACCATTCCTGGCGGTTGCGAGGGTGAACCATGGTATGATTTCGATCCTGAGGCAGCCCGACAGTTACTTGCCGATGCCGGCTATCCCGACGGATTCGAAACGAGCATCTTCTATCGCGATGTTTTCCGTGTTTATCTGCCGGAACCAAGCCTCGTGGCAGTTGACTTCCAGGAACAATTGCGTGAAAACCTAGGTATTGAGGCCGAGATAGTAGTCATGGAATCGGCCGAGTTTATCGCCGAATCCACTGACGGAAACCTTGATGGTCTTTACCTGCTTGGTTGGGGCGCTGATTATCCGCACGTCACCAACTTCCTTGACTTCCATTTCAGTCAACAGAATCCGCAATTTGGCGATCCGCACCCCGAAATTTACGAAGTCCTGGAGCAGGCATCACAGATAGCTGATCCGGTTGAGGCTGCTTCTCTGTACGAGGAAGCAAATAACCAGATCAAGTCTCTCATACCCATGGTCCCCATCGCTCATGGTGGCGCCAATAATGCGGCTTTGGTCAGTGTTGAAGGTGCCTACTCCCCGCCTTTTGGTGCAGAACAATTCTATAAGATGGATCCTGGTAAGGACACCTTCATCTTTATGCAGAACAATGAGCCTATCAGCCTGTATTGCCCGGATGAGACCGATGGTGAATCCTTGCGACCTTGCCAGCAAGTGACTGAAGGTCTGCTGGAATATGCTGATGATTCTGGCGATGTTGTTCCTGAGTTAGCGACTGAATGTGTTGGCAATGAAGACGCCACCGTTTGGACGTGCACTCTCCGCGAAGGTGTGATGTTCCACAACGGCTCGGTGTTAGATGCCAACGATGTCGTCTTCACTTGGGCAGTCGGTATTGACGCTGCTAACCCGTTGCATGTCGGCAACACCGGCGGCTATGACTATTACTCCTACTTGTGGGACGGTCTAATTAACGCCCCGTCCGAGTAATCTAAGGTCTATCTCCTAGACTCTGGAGGCAATATTTTCATACCATTCACTTGGTTGAAAGTAGCCGATCTTGAATAGCTTGCGGGATGACCACTTTGCACCTTAAGTGGTTGCTTAGGAGGTCATCCCGCGTTATTGTCTAATGATTCACGTAGATGATCATTTGATGCCATGATTCAATTTAGTATCCGCAGATTTACAGCTGCGATACCGGTTGTATTCGGTGTACTCCTACTGGTTTTCATTTTGGCCAGGGTAATTCCTGGAGATCCTTGCCGGGCGATATTGGGTGAAAAGGCAACCCAACAAGCTTGTGAAGATTTCAACCGGCGTAAAGGATTAGACCAACCGATACCGATCCAATTCGTTTATTATCTTCGAGACCTTGCCCAGGGAGATCTTGGTGACTCATTACGTTTCGGCCGGCCGGTCACTGAATTGATTGGAGAAAGATTGCCCCTCACCGTTGAATTAAGCGTAGCGGCATTGACCATTGCCTTACTCATCGGTATCCCAGCAGGGATATTGGCCGCGACAAGACGCAATTCTTCAGCCGATGTCATTACCATGGTTGGGGCTAATATCGGCGTTTCTATGCCGGTGTTCTGGCTCGGATTAATGCTAGCGTTTCTGTTTGCAGTCATTCTAAAAGATACTCCCTTTGCCTTACCCCCATCAGGTAGATTGTCGGCCGGAGTGATTCCCATCCCTTTCTATGAAGTTTACGGTTGGGAAATTCCTGAGTCGGGGCTACGCGCGTTCATAGCAACCTTTGTGTCTAATATGTTCATCATAAATTCCGTACTGACTCTTGATGGGGAAACATTTGTCGATGCTGGCAGGCATCTGATATTGCCAGCCGTTGCCTTGGCAACGATTCCCATGGCCATCCTGGCTCGAATGAGTCGGTCTAGCATGTTGGAGGTTCTCGGGCAAGATTATGTTCGGACAGCCAGGGCCAAGGGATTGAAGCATAATAAAGTGGTCATGAAACATGCTTGGCGAAATGCTCTGCTTCCAGTTGTTACAATAGCTGGACTTCAAATGGGGCTCATTTTGAGCGGCGCCGTTCTAACTGAAACTGTTTTCGGACTAGCTGGAGTCGGGAGAGCCGTTTTTGAGGGCATCACTGCCAGAGATTTTCCCATCATCCAGGGATTTGTGCTCTTCATCGCTATTGGATATGTGAGCCTCAATTTGTTCGTAGATCTTTCGTATTCATTTCTTGATCCTAGAATCCGTTTAGACTAATCAATGTCCTCTGTTTCCGAATTACCTGTTGACGATGCGCTCTCTTCGGCCGATATCGGCGACTACAAGTCGAACAGCCTATGGCGCTTGACGATTCGCCGCTTGTTCAAGCAGCGTTCGGCGGTTTTCGGCGGTATCATGCTCTTGGTTCTGGTTCTTACGGCCGTGTTTGCGCCTCTGGTTGCTCCCTATGATCCGACCGACTCACTTATCGGCGACGAACCAGTAAAGAAACGAGCTGCGCCATGTATTCACTTACTGGGCTGTCCCGAAGATCAACCCCAGCATATTATGGGACTCGACGGTAACGTGCGTGACGTCTTTAGCCGCATCGTTTACGGCGCTCGAATTTCTCTGAGGGTGGGCATTTTGACCGTTGGCTTCGCGGTCTTTGTTGGAACGATATTAGGCGCGGTGTCGGGTTATTTGGGCGGTTGGGTGGATCAGACAATCATGCGTATTCTTGACGTTGTATTAGCTTTCCCCTTTTTGGTCCTAGCTATAGCCATTGTTAGTGTTCTAGGTCCGGGCCTTACCAACACAATGCTCGCTATCGCCATCGTCTCTATACCGGCTTACGCTCGCGTCGTTCGATCGAGCGTGCTAACGCTTAGAGGTCAGGCATATGTTGAAGCTTCCCGAGCTCTTGGGGCCAGCAGTTATCAAATACTTACTGGCAGGATATTGCCAAACGCTTTGCCGCCCCTGATTGTCATCGCTACCCTAGGTGTCGCGACGGCGATTCTGGATACGGCTGCTCTATCCTTCATCGGTTTAGGCGCACAAGAGCCGATGCCAGAATGGGGCGCCATGTTAGGTCGCGAGAGAAATCAGCTGTTCAGTGCCCCGCACCTCGTCATCTTTCCTGGATTAGCCATCATGTTAACCGTCCTCTCCTTTAATTTACTGGGTGATGGCCTTCGAGATGCTCTTGACCCCCGACTTGCTCAAGCAGGCGTAAAAGAAAAGTAGCTTCATCCCCTCCCTTCATCTCAATTCAAGGATGAACCCTTAGTTTGGCCGATCGTTCGTAGCTAATCGCGTCATCCCAACAAGCATATCAATTGTTAAGCGCTGCTCTTACGGCCGCCAGGGCGGCCTCATAATCAGGATGCTGGGCGATCTCGGGAACATATTCGACATAGGTAATGATGCCATCGCGTCCGACGACAAATATCGAGCGCTGCTCCAGACGCCACTCTTTAATATGCGTGCCGTAAGCATCACCAAAATTCATATCTAGCGAATCGGACAAGACCTGAATGCGGTCGATGCCTGCTGCGCCACACCATTGTCTCTGATTCTGTGGCGGCTCTCCACTTATTGTCAGGATAACCACATCATCGCCGAATTCGGCCGCCTCCTGATTAAACCTTCTGGTTTGGGCATCGCAGATTCCGGTCGCCAGGTTAGGCACAACCGAGAATAGGCGAACCTTCCCCGCAAATTCTAACGAACTAACTTTGCTCCAATCATTGGCCGTGAGTATAAAATCCGGGGCCGTGTCGCCGACCTGGCGCACCTCGCCCAATACTGTCAATGAATTGCCCTTGGTTGTTACGGCTCCAAAACGTTCTTCTGACACAAATACCTCCGTTCTGAGAGTTTTACAATAGATAGGCAAAGCTAACCTATCCTGGCGTGCTTCGACTTTTCGAGCTAGTGATTCTAGGGTTTACACATTAATTCCGGTAATTCACTGGAATAAATGTGGTTAATTGCCGGACCAATTACGGCAATTCGCCTGAGTATGGTTCTACCTCAGTCGCTTCGGGGCCTTTGTTTCGTTCTTCCACATCATAGAGAAGCCATTGTCCCTCTTCCAATTCAGTGGGATCCTGGATGCTGCTTGTTTTGTGAAAGAAGATATCTTCGCCCGCACCCCGGGAAATGAAACCATAACCACGAGTTGGGTTATACCACTTTAGTGTGCCAATGTACTTGCCAGTTTCGGGGTCAATCTGGATGACTTCCGGTTCGGTTACCGGTGCCGTTTTGGTTGCTTCTTCTCTTTTTGGTTGGGGTACACTTGGCGGCGGTTGTGAATGATTTGCTAGCTGGTCTAGTGATTCAACTTCGATTGGCAAACCCGCCCTATCTAACTTCCTCTTCATTTCTACCGTGAAAACAAATCGATTGCCCTGCTCATCTTCGGCCCATGTGTCTTGAAAATTCATTCCGTCTGCTCTCCTAGCTAGAAGTTGCCCATTGAATAGGCATTAAGCGGCATAATTGCCATCGCATAAAATGAAGTAACTAAAATATCTGGATAATGATTCTATTGTAGCAGATAGCGCTTTGCTGATCACTCTTCTATTGGCATCGTCGGTCTTGGTTGCAAACCAACAGCGCCAGTAACCCGATTGCGATCACCTAAACGTACAATTGGTCTCGGCTTGATAGGCCGATTACCGGTTACGGCCTTTCCCAGTTTCATACTCCTAGCCGATCCCCCGGCCGTCATCACGTAAATATCCTCTTTGGCATCGCCAATTACGGTGGAGACGACCTCGTTGGCGCCCTGTGGCAAGCGGACATTGATGACGCCCTGTCCATATCTGCCTTGGATTGGGTAGGCACTCGTCGGCGTGGTTTTGGCCAGACCATTGTCTGTCACGCTCCAAATGTAGCCATCTTCCTTGTACACATCCATAGCGACCACGCCATCCATATCGTTAGCCAACTTGATGCCCATGACGCCACCGGCCGGCAAGCCCATTGGTCGGACCTCCTTCTCCTGGAATCGAATAACTTGCCCGGCGGCCGTGGATAAGACAAGCTGATTGTCGCCATTAGTCAACCTGGCCCATCCCAACGAGTCATCGTCAGGCACGTTTATCACGACAAAGGGATCGCCCGTGATTCCTGGCAAGTCCTGTAAACGAATTCGTTTTACGATTCCGCCCAAGGTAGTTAGGCATAGGAATCCTTGGAAATTGGCCGGCCGGACAATGGCGGCCGCCACATGTTGCCGTCGGGAAAATCCGGTCAAATCCGCCCAATGAGTACCTTGGCCGAGTTCGCGCGATTGAGGCAGTTGGTAGACCGGTAGACTAACTGCCTGACCATCGGCAGCGAATAAATATAACACGTCCTGGGTGTTCGCTTCGAGCAGCGCCAATGGCATTTCCGGTGGTTTAGGTGGAACGGAAATCGCAGTCGCGCCGGGCGTTCGAGACAAAGTACCTTTATCGCCAACCATGACCCGAACGAGTTCATCAGGCAATAGATCGCTAGCGGTCAATTCAGCTTGCTCGCTGCTCTCGTCCACAATCTGCGAACGGCGAATATCACCGTAAGTATCTTTTACTTTCAACAGCTCTTCTTTGACAGCCAGGCGCAATAACTCTGGTTTTGATAGCAGCCGTTCAAGATTCCGAATTAATTGTTGCTTTTCTTTGTATTCATCCTGCAGTTTCCGCCGTTCCAGTCCAGTCAATCTCCGCAGCTGCATATCTAAAATAGCCTGGGCTTGTAGCTTGGACAGCTTAAATTTCTTGCATAGATTAACCCTGGCCGTATCCACATTCCGAGAACGGCGTATGGTATCGATCACCTCATCCAGGCTATCTAAGGCTCGAAGTAATCCTTCGATAATATGGGCTCTTTCCTTTGCCCGAACCAGTTCATACTCGCTTCTGCGGCGAATGACCTCTAACCGATGATCGAGGTAAACTCTCAAAGCTTGCTTCAGGTTTAGAACCCGGGGCTCACCATCAACCAGGGCCACCATGATAATGCTGAAGGTAGTCTGCATCGGGGTTAAGCGAAACAGATCGGCTAAAACCTCCTCGGGTTCGACATTTCGAGTGGTTTCAAGAATGATGCGCATGCCGTTCCGGTCGGACTCATCCCGCAAATCAGTCAAACCCTCCACCTTGCCATCACGGTGCAAGTCGGCAATTCTGGACAATAAGTTGGTCTTGTTCGTCTGGTACGGCAGTTCGGAAATCACAATGCGTGATTTATTTCGCTCCATGTGTTCGACGTGTGCTTTTGCTCTGACGATCACCCGGCCGCGCCCAGTTGCATAGGCGTGAGCAAGAGCATCCATCTGGCCATCTTCACTTTTACCTTTGTAACGAAATACCAAGGCGCCAGTTGGGAAATCCGGTCCGGCGATGAATTTCATAATGTCGGCAACCGTGATGTCTTCCAGCTTATTCCAATGATCAAGCATATAAGCAAGCGCATCAACAACTTCGTTCAAATTATGGGGAGGTATGCTGGTGGACATACCGACCGCGATACCCGAAGATCCATTGACTAGTAGATTGGGAATGGCCGATGGCAGGATCGATGGCTCCTTTAGAGAATCATCAAAATTCTCCGTGAATTCCACCGTATCGAGTTCGATATTCTGGAGCATATCGCGACCCATTGGCGTTAACTTGGCCTCGGTATATCGCATGGCGGCGGCCGCGTCGCCGTCAATCGAACCGAAATTCCCCTGGCCATCAACCAACGGGTAGCGCATCGAAAAATCTTGGGCCATCCGCACCATGGCATCGTACACTGATTGATCACCATGGGGATGGTACTTTCCTAGCACCTCACCGACGACTCTGGCCGACTTTTTGTGGGAGGTATCTGGATTCAATCGCATATCGTACATCGCGTACAGAATCCGTCGTTGAACCGGTTTTAAGCCATCGCAGGCATCTGGCAATGCCCTGGAAACGATGACGCTCATCGCGTAACTCAAGTAAGAATCACGCATCTCTGAATCAATGCTGACTTGTTTGACTAATCCAATTTCTCCAGCAGCCATTCACTCACCCAATTAACTCAAGTCACGCAGTCTATCCCATGTATCTTGGTTACTGGACATACGGAGGACGGCCGGCGACATTACAAATACAGCCAAAAATAGAACGGGTTTTCTACTAATCGCCGTCAAATATAGGCGATTTGGAGAGGGCTGTCAAACGATAAAACTCCCCGGGTCAGGGTCCATAAAGTTTAGCGTCTGCTAAGAAATCTGGAGCGATTACCAATCGTCTGGTGACTCAACAAATATGTCGTCACCTTCGATCTTTACTCTATAAGTAGGAACTGGAACAACAGCCGGCATCGACAATACCTGGCCATCTCTCAAGTCGAACAAGGCGCCGTGTCTTGGGCATGCTATCGAATAACCATCAATGTCACCATCCGCCAAAGGACCCCCGTCATGTGTACAAATGTCTTCTATACAATATACCTGACCATTGACATTGAAGATGGCTACTGTCACCTCATCTAATTCGACCATCTTGCGCGTGCCAGGCGTTAGTTCGCTCAGGTTGGCCACCTTTACGAACTCGCTCATGAACGACCCTTCCGTAACTCTTCCGGATCTGGCATGCCATAGGCGCCGGCTTTTAATACTTTCAGAGACAAGAGGGCACATTTAACACGTGTCATACTTAGCTGAATGCCGAGTAGGTCTAATAGCTGCTCCTTGGAAAATTCCTTCACTTCTTCGATCGTTTTACCCTTCACCTCGTCTGTTAATAAGGAAGCTGAGGCCTGGCTAATGGCACAGCCTTGGCCCTGCCACATAACTTCCACGACGCGTTGCTCCTCGTCTAATCGAACCGATATTTCAATCACATCGCCGCACAGCGGGTTGTCTTCTTCATAGACAAAATCGGCCGGCTCCACCCGACCGAAATTGAGCGGGTTCTCATACAGATCGATGATTTGCTCTCGATAAATGCTATCGTCCATAAATAAACCTACAAGCGAAAAACTTCACGGACTCGATTTAAGCCCGTTACTAACCTATCAACATCATCAGTACTCGTATAAAGATA
>JAHEJP010000325.1 GCA_024638855.1 Chloroflexota bacterium | reverse complement strand
TTTGGCTTCTCGATGCGGGAACACGTGGTCCGGATGATCGACGCGGATACAAGGTTGGTTGGATGGAACCACCAATAACTCGAGGTCATAGAATTCAAACAGTTCGTCGGCCGCGGGCTCGGCCGTGGCGGTCATGCCGCTCAAATGGGGGTACCTTCGCAGAAAGTGCTGCAGCGTAATGGACCCCAGGACCCGGCCGTCTTCCGAAGAACATAGGCCTTCCTTGGCTTCGATAGCGGTCTGCAGGCCATGGGGCCAATGGCGGTCCTTCACCACGCGGCCGGTGAAGTCGTCCACGATTTCGACTCGGCCGTGGCGAACGATGTAATCCACATCTCGCCGCATCAGCGCCTCTGCGTGCAGGGCGAGATTCAGCTCGGTCAGCATCTGTAGGTTGGGGGGCGCGTACAGATCGCCACAACCCAAAATGGTCTCCGCGCGGATTGAACCTTCTTCGGTCAGATAGACGTTGCGGCCGTACTCGTCGACAGCGTAGTGTAGACCGGGCTGGAGTTGTTGGACGATGGTTCGCATCAGCTCCTGGCGACCATACTCTCGCTCGGCCGTTCCGGCGATGACCAGCGGCACGCGCGCTTCGTCGATGAGAATGGAATCGGCCTCGTCGACCACAGCCGCCTGGAAGGGGCGCTGTACCAATTCGGAGACCTCATAGGCCAGGCCATCGCGCAAGAAGTCGAAACCGGCTTCCTTGGCCGTGAGGTAAGTCACGTCGGCCTGGTAAGCCTTCCGGCGTTCGGCCCGGCTCATACCTTCCTGGACAAAACCAACCGTCAAACCTAAATAGCGATAGATGGGCCCCATCCATTCGGCATCTCTGCGAGCCAAGTAGTCATTGAAGGTGAGCACATGGGCGCCCAATCCGGTAAGGGCTTGAAGAGCGACAGGGCTAACGGCCGCCAGAGTTTTGCCCTCGCCGGTCTCCATCTGCACGATCTTACCTTCGGCCAGGCCCAAACCGCCGATCAGCTGCACGTCGTAAGGTCGCATCCCCACCTCGCGCCGGGCCACTTCACGGGTGAGGGCAAAGAGCTCGACAATTATGGTTTTGGCAGGTGCGCCTGACTGGACGCGCTGCTTGAGGTAGGCTGCGCCCTCGCGCAGTTGCTCTTCATTGGCTCGTCGCAGATTTGGTTCCAGGACATTCACGGCCGCGACCCTATCTTTATATTGCTTCAAGACACGGTCTCCAGGGCCGATTTCCAGACGCTCGTTGAAGCGTTGCCTCAGTCCTCTTATACCACCTGTATAACTCACTTCTATGACCTGCTACACTTCCCGGTATTCGTTCGATAGCCTCTACGCAGGGCCAGACCGGATGACGAAGGACGCGCCCTTCTCTTCACCATAGCAGTATAGCTCACAAGGAGCCGCCAAAACCAGATTAGGTATGCTTGAACAACTCCCGCCGTATTTGCTCGATCGAATCGTCCTGGTATCCTAAAATCTATTGACCGCCTGTCTAGTGAGAAGTAAGCAAAAGCTGTTGTTTTGGTTAATCACCAATCCTTCGGCTTACTTTCAGAGAAAAGTTCCGCCCATACTCATTGCTTATATAAAAAATGGAGCTTTTCTCCACTTATACAGTCAAAAAAACGGGGATAATAACGGATTATGAGTTCTTTTCGAAAGCATTGGAATAAGCGGCAGGGGGAGCTGCGCCAGCTACTAGACGATGGCAGCCAATTTGATCAGGCGATCCAATTGTGTTTGAGTCAACATGCGGCGCTGCATGCGACCGAATTGACTCCCGATGAACTATACTCCTTCGAGAATGCGCTCTTAGACGACATGACCGAAGAGCAGATACGGCGCATTCCCCGGAACTGTGATCATTCGGTGGCCTGGCTCATCTGGCATATGGCCCGCATCGAAGATGTGGCCATGAATATGCTGTTAGCCGGTGGACCACAATTATTGAAGCAAGCGGACTGGCCGGAACGGATGGGCATCACCGTTATAAACACCGGCAACCTCATGGACGAAGCGGGGGTGATCGAGCTAAGCGCGGCCGTCGATATCGAAGCTCTACGGGCCTATCGTTTAGCCGTGGGCCGGCAGACGCAAGCCATCATCCAGGATCTTCAATCCGAACAGCTAAAGAAGAAGGTGGATCCGGCCCTCCTCGAGCAGGTGATGGCCGAGGGGGCCGTAGTCGAGGAAGCGCGCGACCTCATCAATTATTGGGGAAAGCGTACTATCGCTGGTTTGTTGCTGATGCCAGCCACCCGGCATAATTTCGTCCACCTGAATGAGGGCGAGCGACTCAAGAAGAGGCGGCAGTGAATATCGATTTAGACTTCCTTTGGGCCGAGACGCCCGGGGTCCAAAACCGGATCCATCTGAGTAATGCCAACGCGTCCTTGATGTCCCGGCCGGATGTAATAATGCCAAGCTGAAATTCGGCCGAGGACTTCGAGCCAAGATGAGCGCGTAGTTCAGTTGGTTAGAGCGCACGGTTCACATCCGTACAAGGTCGTTGGTTCGAGTCCCTCCGTGCCTGCTTTTTCAATGCCTTGGTCTGGAAACTAGGGCCTTTTGTATATCCGTTAACTCTAAAGACGGTGCGGTCATGGATGTAAATCGATCTCACGAATTGCGGAATTCTCTGATTCTGCCAAAAATGGCCGCTCTTCCCTAGAATTATGCGATCCGTCATTTCTTCCTAACGTCAATTTCCTGCAACTGCTTGATGGTGGATTCCAGCGGTTCGCCAGGAGTTTGATGCTTTGAAGATGTTTTTGACGGCGTATATGAGCGGGATGAAACACCACTCAGAGCATTGACATCCTCACCAGCTTGAATCTTGTTTTTTGACCAGCTGTTGACTAAGTCCAAACCAGTTAAATCGGCCGTACGCGTCCATTCGCACCCACTAAGTGGGATCCCTGTTTTTGAATTGCGGCGATTCTACACTCCAGCAGAGGCAAATCCGCGAAATCTTCGCTGTCAATCACAAACATATAAGTTTTACAAATTACGGATAATTATTTGACAATATATTGATATGTGCTATGATTCCAGAATCTGATAAAATAATAAATCCATCTCTAGCTACAGTGAGGTAAACCAGAAACAAAAAAACAACGTCAAAGGCTGACGTACGTTACAAGCCGGCTAATGTGCTAGCTGTGTTCAAACTTACCGCCAGTAAGACGCTCAAGGTTGAGTGTGGAGAAATGGTCAGATGAAGCGGCGGGATTGATCCTTCTTATCGGCAAAGATGGAAGTGTAACCGTAGACAGCACTGATTGTGGCCAGGCAGTTGGCACCTACACGAGTTCCGGGATGGGGAATATCAGCTTCGATATTGACGCTTCTTCTCTGACCTGCGCTGCCGATTCCCCAGCGGGGCAGTTCGTGCAGTATCTCAACGATGCGACATCCTGGAATTTCAGCAACGGCAGCCTGCTCATCGAGCTGCCCGCGGACAGCGGCACAATGGTCTTGGAGTACGTTGAGATTGGATAAGTCGTCAAGGTACATGGTGATGTCCAGTCACTGCTGGAGCAAAGCGAAGCGCAAGGTGAGGCAGAAGCTGAATCAACTAACAACTAAAGGCTCATTGCTAGCAGCTATCAATTATCAATAAGGAGAACAAATCATGAAAGTAGACGTCAGATACGGCCCGGCTTACGCCTTGGCAATGGTCACCTTGAATGCTCAAGAGACGATTCAGGTGGAGGGTGGAGCCATGGTCGGCATGTCGGCCGACATGGAAATGGAAACAGGGGCTTCGGGTGGTTTGCTCAAGTCATTCAGTCGCAAGATGTTCGGTGGTGAGAGCTTCTTCCTGAACACCTATACCGGCGTCACGGATGGCGATTCGGTCGCCCTGGCCCCACCGCTGCCTGGCGATATCTCAGTCATCGAGATGAAGGGCGAGACCCTGATGGTCCAATCTGGCTCTTACCTGGCCTCGTCGACCGGGATTGAAGTCGATACCAAGTGGGGCGGCGCCAAGACCTTCTTCGGCAGCGAAGGGCTGATCATGCTTAAGGTCAGCGGTACCGGCACGCTGATCGTCTCCAGCTATGGCGCTATCCACCCGGTGACGCTGGCCGCCGGTCAAAAGTACGTGGTCGATACCGGCCATCTGGTCACCTTTGAAGAACATCTAAAATTCGACATCAAGAAGGTTGCCGGCTGGAAGAGCACGTTGTTCAGCGGCGAGGGTCTTGTGGTCGAGCTGACCGGACCGGGCGAACTCTCGCTGCAGAGCCGCAGCCAGGACTCTTTCCTGTCATGGCTCATTCCCAAGATCCCTAAGCAGACGACCTACGTCTCGTCTGGTAGCTAAAGTATTCTGTTTTCGACAAATCATACTTTTACTGCGGATAAAGAATCGGTTTAGCCGTTAATCAAGATTGGTTTAGGAGGTTTGAAATGATATAAAGACCGACAGGAATAACGATCATTGCCTTGCTGGTAATGGCCGGTTCAGTCTTCGGCATTATTGGTGGCCTGGTAGCCATTGTTGGCTTGGTCGTTAGAGGGCCGCTGCTTTTGTAGCTGTTTTTTCCCAATGCACAAGAGGCATTCGGCCGGTAACAGTTTGTACACAGATTATTTAAGACAACATATAGACACATCAAAGGAGAATGTTAAATGTCAATGGATATGCAAATCATCATCGCTAACTTCGATACAAAAGATGGGGCCAAGGATGCGCTAAAGGCCGTCAAGCACGAAAAGATCAAACGAGGTGATGTGGCCATCCTCTCTAAGAATGAGAAGGGCAAGATTCGGGTGAAAGAAACGGATGATTGGGGTGGCGGAAAAGGCGCTGTGGCCGGAGCGGTCGTAGGATCCTTTATCCCAGTTGTCGGGACAATCGCTGGCGCAGTCATCGGCGGCGTCGCGGCCAAGCTCCGCGATGGCGGCTTCCCCAATGATACGCTCAAGGGCATGGCCGAATCCCTCGAGCCGGACCATTCAATGTATGTAATGCTGACCGATTCCGGCTCAGTCGAATCAGTCGAGAGCATATTGGCGGGGGCTGGCGGGCAACTAGTCAGTCATCCGGTCAGCGCTGATTTAGCTGGCGACTTAGACATGGCGGCCGAAGCTGGTGAGGCGCAAGTCGAGGTAGCGGCCGACGATGACGAACAGGCATAACAGCTTGTTACCTCCGCCTAGTTCTTGTCATAGCGGCAAGTAGCCAACCAGAAACCGGCTGGATGGGTACCTACCTATTCAGCGGCAAAGGATTGTGGTTGCGCTGACCTGCCCGGGCGAACTGACGTCGCAGAGCCACAGACAGGAAACTTACCTGTCTGTGGCTGATGGCCAAGATTCTCAAGTAGATGAGGTGCTTTCTTACGCTATCTACGCGGTTGATTTCCCTAACATGCAGAAATCGGTTATCTGACTGCCCATCATTCCAGTTGCTGGCGCCTTGTTCAGTATTGTCGGCACCGTGATCCAATTGTTGGTTACCTTGCTGGCCTTGCAAGAATCATTACGTATTTCCAAGTGGCGGGCACTATTGATACCGCTGGTAGCCCTGGTCATTGTCATCTTGGGCGTCGAGGTAACCTATCTCGATCTCAGCGGAGCTGCACTGACGGTTGAGGCAATTCTAGACCAACTAGGACTGTTTGCTGGCTGAGCCCCATATGTCTCCAAGATTTCTACTAATGCATCACTTCAAGACGATCTGGTATTTTCAGACAAGCACACACAAAAATTAGGGAGTTTCCACTTAGAATTGGTCCTGGAAATGGGATCTTGACTCAGCAGTATGTCGAAGTAACATACCTGAGCAAAATCTGTTTGGAACGATTCAGACAATCGGAGGATTAATTATCTCATGAAAGATACAGCACTTTTTCTATTGATTTTGTTTGTAATTTTGCTCGTGGCCTGTCAGGCAGAAGCTCCTATACCAACCAAAGTGG
>JAHEJP010000036.1 GCA_024638855.1 Chloroflexota bacterium | reverse complement strand
CCTCGCCTGATATCTTGCTGGCCGAGTAAGGGCTCTCAGTAAAGCTAAAATCGGCGTAAGATTCTTCCGTGATGTAGCGGTGGATATCCCCGTAAACCTCCCGCGAACTGCTAAAGATAATCGGGAGGTTGTTCTGGCGGCAATATTCCAGAACATTATAAGTCATGGTGATGTTTTCCAAGGCGCGGTCCGGTTGTTCCACCAATTTGTGCACCTTGGCATGGGCAGCGAGGTGTACAACCAGATCGAGGCCAGGGGGATAATTCACGTAACCAATACCCCCCTCGAAGTGATGATGAGGCGTGCTCAGATCTTGCAGCAACGTCTCTATTTCGCCCGTCCATGTGTTCGGCCGGATATCGACGCCAAATACCTCGTGTCCTCGTTTTTGAAGATAAAGGCTCAAGTTTGTGCCAATCTGGCCACTCGAGCCGGTAATCAATATCCGCATCCGAATTAACTCCTAAAATAATGATGGTAAGATAGCCCAGAAGACTAAGCCAAGTTGTTTCTTGAGTAAGCCGAAGTTATTAGACTTGAATAAAGTTTCAGATCTTTCGGCTTACTTTAAGAGAAAAGTTCCGCCCCTACCAATCAATTAGTTAAAATGAGGAACTTTTCTCCTGCCGCCTGAATGTGGGAGCGATCCAAGGAATCCTATAGTGGGACAACCCGGCCGCTGCCCTTGACCTTGACGGCATTGCGCGTGTCGACCACCAGGTTGGAATGATCGACGATGGTTTGCCAATCATAATCGTCATGATCGGTCACGACAACCACACAATCGGCCTGCTTCAAGGCTTTGCTCGTCAACTCGATAGAGTGTAGGAAAATACCTTCTCCGTCCAACTCGGGCACGAAGGGGTCATGATAAGTTAAACGAGCGCCACGATCCTTTAGCAAGTAGAGGATATCCAGCGCCGGACTTTCGCGGACGTCGCCCACGTTGGGTTTGTAAGCGACCCCAAGGATCAGGATGTCGCTATCTTTGATGGCCTTGCATTCATCGTTGAGGGCTGTAGCGATTTTGTTGACCACATGCTCGGGCATGAAACGATTGATCTCGCCTGCCAACTCAATGAAACGGGCATTGTAGTTGAGCGTGCGCAATTTCCAACTGAGATAATGGGGATCCACAGGAATGCAGTGACCGCCCAGGCCTGGCCCGGGGTAAAAGGGCATGAAGCCATAGGGTTTGGTGGCAGCCGCGTTGATGACCTCCCAGACGTCAAGGCCCAGCTTATCACACATGAGGGCGACTTCATTCACCAGACCAATGTTAACCGCCCGGAACGTGTTTTCCAATAATTTAACCATTTCGGCCGCGGCCGTGCTCGAAACAGGCACGGGCTGCTCTACCACTGTGCCGTAAAGTGACAGGGCCACTTCCTGGCACTGCGGGGTAACGCCGCCGATAACCTTGGGCGTATTGCGCATGCCGAAGTCGCTGCGACCGGGATCGATACGTTCCGGAGAGAAGGCCAGGAAGAAATCCGTGCCAGCCCGGTCCCCATTGTTGATCAGGCGAGGTAAAACGACTTCTTCGGTCGTGCCGGGATAGGTGGTGCTTTCCAAGACCACCAGCTTGTTCTCAGCGCCGTGATGGGCGATCTTTTCAGCTACGTTGATGATGAAGGATATGTCCGGATCACGCGTCTTGCTGAGTGGAGTCGGAACGCAGATGATGATCGCGTCCAAATCCGCCAAATCGGCGAAATCGCTGCTGGCCCGAAGATGACCACTTTGCACCAGGGGAGCCAGATCCTGGGAGGGTATATCCTGGATGTAGCTGACGCCTTGATTCAGGGTGGTTACCTTGGTTTCGTCGACATCAATGCCCACGACCTGGAAGCCTTCCTCGGCGAAAGCAACGGCCAATGGCAGGCCCACGTATCCGATTCCGACGATGCCTAATTTTGCCTGGCGGTCGGCAAACTTCGTTAATAATTCACTTTTTGTATCCATAGATTTATTATCCAAGCGGTCAAAGTGTAAAAAGAGTATCTTTCTGTGACCGGCGTTTGATTGTCTTATACGATGGTGGGTTGGGGAATGGGGATGACGAACCGGCCGCCTTGCTGCCTGTATTCCGCCTGTTGTCTGAGGATCTCCTCGGCGAAGTTCCAGGCCAATAGAAGAACGTAATCGGGCTGGTCCTCCAATAACTTGCTGGTCGGATAAATAGGCAGGCGGTTGCCACCCATATAGCGACCATGTTTGTACTGGTTCAGATCGACCACATAGTCGACCAGGTAGGTATCGATGCTGCAATAGGCCAGCAGCGTGGTGGCTTTGGCCGCAGCGCCATAAGCCGCCAAACGATAACCTTGCGCCTTGCGACTGGTTAATATGTCTAGCAAGCCTGTCTTCACCGCCCGAACATGGTCCGCGAAGTCCAGGTAATAGTCGATCCGGTCAACTTTACGCTCGGCTTCCTGGGCCAGCAGATCCCGGACCGACTCTTGTACATTTTCATGAGGCTCTATGAAGAGTCGCAGAGAGCCGCCATGTATCCTCACTCGTTTCACGTCATTGAGATAGAGAGAATGCCGACAGAAAAGGCGGTCGAGGGCGGTTACCGAATAGTAACAAAGGTGCTGGTGATAGATTGTGTCAAACTCGCAGTGATCGACCAGGTCGACCACATAAGGCACCTCGATGATGGCCAAGCCATCGTCCTTCAATATGGTCTTGATACCGGCTATAAAACCATTCAGATCGGGCACATGGGCCAGCACATTGTTGGCCAGGAAGACGTCGGCCGCTTGACCTTCTTGCCTCAATTGCCGGGCTAGGTCCTGGCCGAAGAAGGTGCACATGGTGGGAATGCCGGCTGCCTGGGCAGCCTGGGCCGGCGCTTTGGCTGGGTCGATGCCCTGGACGCGAATGCCCTTTTCGACGAAGTTCCGCAGCATGTAACCATCGTTGCTGGCAGCTTCGAGGACCAGGCTGTTCCCGTCCAGATCTCGGCTGGACATGATATGCAACGCGCTTTCCCGGAAATGGGCCATCAGCGACGGCGATATGGACGAGAAGTAAGGATACTCGGCGTAAAAAAGCACTTCGGGATCAACGGTTTCCTGGATCTGGGCCAGGGCACAATCGCTGCAGAATACCAATGTCAGCGGTGCGATCAATTCTGGATTGGCCAATTGTTCCGCCGTGAGTAGGCGGTCAGCCAATGGCGTTTCACCAAAGGCCAAGATTGTTTTTAATTGTCTTGAACCGCAAGATCGGCAAGATTCTTCATTCTTGTAAAACATTATTATCCTTGAGGCACGCTATGCAGGGGTAGGTTTTGCGGGTTGTACCCAGCGCAAATTTTCATCGATGCGGCCGCTGCTCATCAGGTACTTGATGTGATGGATGCGGCGGTAGCGAGAACCTTCGAACTCTTCCTTATGCAAGCCGATGCATTTATAGGCTTCATAGAGTTCCTGGGCGCCGCGACGGGCGTCCCACTGAGGTTGAAATTCGGGTAAGGAGCGGGCTATCTTTTCGCTATCCACTCGATAGCAGCGCTTGTCCGGTCTGGCGCCTTCCGCGTACTCTATCCGGCTGCCCGGCACGGTTTTGGCGACGATTTCGGCCAATTCGCTGATGCGATAATTTTCCTTTGAGCGGCCGACGTTGAAGGCTTCGTTGTGAATATCCTCTCGCGGAGCGTGCAGCACCGCCAGGAATGCTCGCGACATATCTTCGATGTGCAAGATAGGTCGCCAGGGGCTGCCGTCGCTTTTCAGGAAAACGAGGCCGGTGGTATAGGCCCAGGCAACTAGGTTGTTGAGCACCAGGTCGAAGCGCAGCCGAGGCGAAACGCCGTAAGCCGTGCCGCTTCGTAAAAAGGTGGGGCTGAAGTTGGCGTCAGCCAATTTAGTGACATCTTGCTCGACAGAAACTTTCGACCGACCGTAAGGCGTCACGGGATTGAAGGCTGACTCTTCGTTGATCCAATTATCGCCACTGGCACCATAATTGCTGCAGGATGAAGAGAAGATAAAACGCTCGACGCCCGCTTCTTTTGCTAGTTCGGCCAGGCGGACCGATGCCTTGTAATTAATTTCATAAGTCAATTCTGGATTTAAATCGCCCAGCGGATCGTTGGATAACCCGGCCAGATGGATGATGGCATCGAAACCCCGAAGGTCGGAGAGATCCATGTCGCGAATATCTTTATTGACTTCGACGATATCGGGTTTAACCGGTTCATCGCCAAAGGTGGTACCCTCGTAGAGGTTCGTATCATAACCTACGACCTCGTGCCCTGCCTCAACGAGCATTGGTACCATGATTGTTCCTACGTAGCCGTTGTGACCAGTGACTAATACGCGCATCTTATTTATTCCCAGGTAACCCAAGGGGCGTTGCCACTTTCATATAGGGTTTCCAAAATGTGTTTTTCTCGCAAAGTGTCCATACACTGCCAGAAAGAGCCATGTTTATAGGCCATCAATTGCCCATCAGCCGCTAATTGTTCTAGGGGTTCTCTTTCCCATTGGGTATCATCACCCTCGATGTAGTCAAATATACCTGGCTCCATGACGAAGAAGGCACCATTGATCCAGCCTTCACCGATCTGGGGCTTTTCGTTAAAGTCAGCGACTCGATCGCCGTCAAACTCTAAATGGCCATAACGGGCAGGGGGACGAACGGCCGTGAGGGTCGCCAATTTGCCATGAGACTTGTGGAAGGCCAACAAATCGCGTAAGTTGATGTCTGAGACGCCATCACCCCAGGTAAGCATGAAGGTCTCATCGCCCAAAAAGGGGGCCAGGCGTTTGATTCGGCCGCCGGTCATCGTTTCCAAGCCAGTCTCGATCAATTCGACCGTCCAATCAGGGCGAAATCCACCATTGGATATTATCTCGCCGGAACGGAAGTCCACTTTTAGATTGCCATCGAATGAAGCAAAATCCAATATATACTTCTTAAGAACTTCTCCTTTGTAGCCAAGGGCGATCACAAAATCGTTAAAACCGTAATATGCATACTGCATCATGATATGCCAGATGATCGGCTTGCCGCCGATATCGACCATGGGTTTTGGTTTGATGACGGTTTCCTCCGCCAGCCGCGACCCTTTGCCGCCGGCTAAAATACCGACTTTCATGATAAAACCCTCCTACTCATAAATTCTTATAATGATCAAAATCAATAATAGCTATTTGTGATAACGACACTATTAGCCTCACCGGTCTCTTGTTCATTAGTTTGCTACCAGAAAGTAAGCCGAAGAATTGCCCCTTTGTTCAATCTAACGGCTTTGGCTCACTCAGGATCCGGGCTAATTCTTGGTTCAAGGCTTTGTAGCCCGCTTCGTTGATGTGCAAATAATCGTCGCTGTATTCAGGTCGTACCTGCCCGTTATCTCCGGCGAGAATAGACCCCGTATTCAAGACGATGACCTTTTCGCTTGCTAGAGACGAAAGATAGGCGTTCACCTCGTCAACCGCCGTTGCCACGCTTTCGGCTGCGCCGCCACCCCGTCTGTCGAATGGCGGCCGTCCCAAGGGAAAAACAGTGGTCAGAATGACCCTTGTGCCCAACTCGACAGAATCAGAGACGATCTGCTGGATATTGGCTTTGCTGTTTTCGACGATGGTTTCTCTCCTGGCGGGGTATTCAGCCACCAATCGTAGATCATTGACGCCTACTTGAATCACCAGGACATCGGGTTGGAGGGGCGCCACGTGATAGGCCCAGCGCCCTGCAGCCAACACAGAACTCTGGGCCTCGATGCCGCGATTGAGGAACAGATAATTCCCCTCGATTTCGGGAAACGGCCAATGGGCCGCTCTTGAATCGCCGAAAAAAACGACCGTTTTCTGTCCGCTAATGTTTACCCGCACTTGATTTACGTCAATTGGAAAGGTCTCAAGCTGGTAAGGATCCAGCAGCAAAGCGCTGAAAAATTGCTCGAATATCCGATTTCTCCTGTAAGCTTTGTAGACTAAAAAAAGAGAAACCAACAAAGCGATCGAGAAAAAGAAAATAACCAGGAGGAGTTTATTGATGGGCATTCCGATATATGGGGCAATTGCTGGGAACCGTGTTCAAGGTGCAGTAACAACCTTCTCGCGCATGATCACACTGCATATTCCAGGTGATACCCAGGCAATCGGCCACGGTTTTTTTGAGTTCCCAAGAACTAAAGGGTTTGAGTAGAAAACCGTCGGCGCCACTTTCGAGCGCTTGGTTAGCCATGTGCCTTCGCCCACTGGCTGTGAGGACCGCTACCGGCAAGTCTTTGTACCGGCGATCGGAACGCAGCAGAGAAATGAAGCTAAAACCATCCATCTTGGGCATGAAAATATCCGTGATCACCATGTCGACGCTGTTATCGTCTAAGGTATTAAGCGCTTCCTGGGCGCTACGGGCCATGGTGACTATGTGGTTTTCTCTTCGCAACATGAGATCGAGAAGACGTAAGAAAGCGGCATCATCGTCTACAATTAATATGGCTGCCATAAAAAATCGCCTCACTTTATATATTCAAGGCCGGCCGCAAATCAGGCGCCGCCCGAGCAGACAATGTGTTTTGTCGGCCCAGTGGCTATGCGGCAGTGAATAGAATTGGGTTTAATCAGGATTAAGGATGGGATCAGTAATAGGTAAGTGGAGAAAAGTTCCTTATTTAATTTAAACGATGAATAAGGTCGGAACTTTTCTATAAAAGAAAGTTGAGGGACCCGTGTTTTTTCAAATTAGCAACTTTGGCTATCTTCAAAGATAGCTGAAATATTAAAAATCTCTGTTCAAGAAAACAACGTTGGCTTACTCAAGTGGCTAAAGGTGTTTCACCAGCCGCCAACGATTATTTCCATTTTGTGGATGGTACTTAACTTCATCCATGAGTTGGTTCATTAAAAATAGACCGTAGCCATTAACCTGTAAATCGCCAACATTTGGTTCCTGGATTTCGGGCATTACAAACGACCGGCCGGTGTCGTGCAGTTCAATGACCAGGCGACGCGGCTCCTCTGAGAGACGCAAAACTGCCTTTATCGAACCGGCGCTGCCCGCATACGAATGTTCCACGATGTTGGTGCATGCTTCATGTACCGCGAGAGCCACATTGTAGGCTAATATGTTTTGTTCGGGCAGACTTTCTACCCGGGCTAACATGGCAGAAATGCAGGCTTCCAGCACGTTGAGATATTTGTAGGTGGCAGGTAATTCTAAACGGATCACGTCAGACTCATCTATCGGGTTCAAGGGTTGATCATCCTAAATCCGTCTATTTCCACGATAATTCTTAATTCGTGGGTTAGGTGTCGAGAAATTTCAGAACAACCAGGGTTTGATCATCTTCCTGAGACATGCCGTTGCTGAAGTCTCGCACCGAATCATTCAGGGCATCGGCAATTTCCCGAGCCGGGCGATGAGCCAGTGATTGAGTCAAATCCAGTAACCGATTGTAACCAAATCTCTTATCTTGTACATTACGAGCTTCATTCAGTCCGTCGGTGGCAACGACGAGGACATCACCGGATTTCAGCTGGAGATTATGATCTTGGGACATACTGCTAGACAATATGCCCAAGGCCGTGCCATCGGCCCGCAAAAGATCCGCATTTCCTCCGGCTGGGCAAAAGATGACTGGGGAGTGACCGGCATTGGCAAATAGCAAACTGTGATCAACGCTATCGTATTGGCCAACAAATACAGTAGCAAACATGCTTACCTTGGTGAAATCGTCAAACAACTCCGTGTTGGAACGGCTGACGATGGTCGATGGTGTGGGCAGCGGTACCAGGTTCGTTTCGGTGCGAATCACGGTACGAGTGATGGCCATCAGCAAGGCGGCCGGCATTCCTTTCCCGGAAATGTCGCCTACCACAAAAGTAAAGGGCTGGTTCATCCGGGGAATGAAGTCATAAAAATCGCCGCCGACCAACGAGGCTGGCTTTGAAGCGGCCCATATATCCAGCTTCGGGAGATGAGGTGGTGATTCCTGGGTGAGCCGGCGCTGAATGCGTTGGGCCATCTCCAATTCAGCTTGAAGCTTGGCCTGGACCAGGTTCTTCTGATACATGAGCACTTTTTCGATTTGAGTGCCAGCATACTCGGCGATGGCTCTGATGAGCCTGACGTCGGGTGACATGAATTCACTGGCGACTTTATTCAGAACGCCCAAGACTGCGATAGAAGCATCGCGCACCGGTATTTCTACCAGGAGAAGATTGCGAATACCTGGGATCCAGTGCAACTCTTGGCCAGTCATCTGCAAGTGATCACCATCGTGAGTGAATAGATTTTTCAGGGATTCTTGCAAAGCACGTTGATCGAGCAGGGGCTTGGGATAATGGTTCATGAGTGGTTCCTGATCCGGCAGCTGTAAAAACAGGAAAGCGCCTTCAGATTTTGCCAGCCAGGCCGTTTCGTGAGCCAGAAGCTTCAAGATTTGATTGATTTCCCAACAATTGTGAGTTGCCTGGGTCAGATTGTAGAAAGCCAGCAATTGATCCTGCTGGTCGACTGCTTCGGACAAGACGGCGTCCAGATCGCTTTGCAGAAGGGCCATGCTGGAAATGAGCTGCGCGTCTGCCTCCAGCCGCTGTTGAACCGCGGACGAGTTCACGCCGGTCAAGCGCAGCTCGCCAATCGTATTCAGGCTAACGATCACATCGGCCACAGCGCTGGGCTTGACCGCGCGAGAATTGGCGGGCCAACTGGCAAGGGGCGTTCCGTCCACCCACAGGGAAAAGGAGGTCGCACCTAATCTCAGCCAGGTCTGGGCCAGAGCTGTTAACTGGGGAAGTTGAGCCTCTATAAGAGTTGCCAACATCATTACTTTACTCATGGGCAAAAGCCTGAACGGCTTCCTCTTCGGCAGGATAAATCTCAAATACTCTGTCTAAACGGGTAAGTTCGAAGATGATGCGCACGGACGGTTGCATGCTGCATATGCGTAGATCACCACCTTTTTCACGGGAATGTTTCATTCCGTGAACAAGGGTCGACAGAGCAGTGGAGTCCAAGAAATCGACATCGCTCAGGTTGACCACGATATTTGCCGGCTTGGTAACCGCTGCTTGTTCAAGCCAGTCGCGCACGGGCTCGGCCGTGTGTGTATCAAAACGACCTGACAGAGCTAGGATTTGAACGTTGTTATCAGTGCGGGATGTTAGCTCCATAATCGCCAATTCTCCTAAAAAAGAAGGAAGTAAATGATTTATAAGAATAAATGACTTAAAAGATTTTGCTTCAGGTTTTGAATGCCCCGGCGGTAAACCGCCAAGGCCTATCGTATTTGGTTTTTGACCGTTAACGGTTGTCATTCTTAATTCTTCGCAACCAGGCCCCGGGCGTTTGCCAGAGAAGGCGACCATCGGCGCGCCAATTGCGCGTGGCGGCGTAATAAGCGTCGGCTACTAAGGTTTCATCCAAGTCGCTGCCGTGCTGGCTCTGGATGTACCACAAACCAGAGAAACCCAGCCGGCATTCGTTTCTTCGTAGTTGCCAATCTTCTGTTAATTGTGCGGCTGTATTGGGTGCTATTGGTTTAACGCCGATTAAGGCCATATCCCCTTTGACCACATTTAATAATTCCGGCAGACGATGCCACTCCAAACGTTCCAGCCAACGCCCAATGGAACCTGGATGGTCCGGGTTGCGACGGGTGCTAAAACGTATCAGCTTAAAAGTGGCTGTGGGTCCGGGCACGGCCTTGTCTGAGGGCCGGGAATTGGATTGGGCCCGGGGAACCGTCTGGAACATGTGACCCGTCGACAACAGGGAAAGTAAAGCCAGGGGCATGGTAAGTGGCAAAGTAACAAGCAATAGGATGAGAGCCGTGATAGACTGGATTAAACGAGACAGGCTGTTAAAAGCAACGGTCTGGTATGTCGAGCCTAAGAGGTGTTTGTCTACGATTTCGATATGTTCGGCGGTCTCGACGTCGACCACGATACCTTTGTTCACGACACGCTGCCCGGCCTTGACCAGTTGTCCGACATAGGTATTATCGAGAATAGTGCTGTGGCTAATCGTAGCTTCATCGTCGACGATGACGTTATTGCCGATGATCACATTAGGCCCTAATTCAGCGTCCCGTCCAATGAGACAATTCTCGCCGATATAAACGGGCAAGGCCAGACGGGTGGATGGGTGGATGACAGTGTTACGGCCGATCCAAATACCCTGGGCCACAGGCCTGCCATCCAGTGAAGAATGGCGAATCAGTGGTTTTCCATTGCTTAACTGGCTCAGATCCATGGCGCTTTGTAATAAGACGGATTGAGCCTCCTGGTATTGGCTAAAAGTGTTTAGCTCGTTCCAATAACCTTCTATTTGACATGTGTTGATGGGCCAGCCAGCATCCAGAATAGCTGGGATGAGTTGATTGTGGATCTCGGCCCTGGTACGAGCCGGGATGAGATCTAAAACCTGGGGCTCAAAAATATAGACGCCCGTATTGTGCCATTTGGCCTCACCGTTTGTCTTTGAATTCAGACCTATGACCTGTCCATCTTCGCTTAACTGGAGCAGGTTGCCAGCGTTTTGTTGGTTTGATTGGTGGACGACAACCGTAGCTGGCATCTGCCGGGCACGATGGCTTCTGAAGGCCGCTGCTAGGTTCAGGTCGACGATGGTGTCGGCCGGCAGGACGGCGAAGGCGTCAGTTAGCAGCGGCTTGGCCCATTCCAACGAACCGGCCGTGCCCCAATCATCTCGCTGCAGCACATAGTCGATGTTCATGCCCCAGCGTTGGCCCTGGCCAAAATAGGCTTCCACGTGACCAGCAAGGTAATGCAGGCAGACCACAACTTGCTTGAATCGTTGCCTGGCCAAAAGCTCAATTGTATAAGCCATCACCGGTCGGTTAACAAGCGGCACCATAGGTGACGGCATTGTCTCCGTTAGAGGACGCAATTTGCCGGTCTCACCGGTAGCCAGCAGAACAACTTGTTCTTTTTTCATAGGGGATGTTTGTTGATAGCTAGGTGGAGAAAAGTTCCTTTTACTTCGAATGTCAGGCCATGGCCGAGTTTAGATCTCCGTAAAGAGATAAAACCTGGTCAAATCGTACCATTTCAATAACACGTAGAACGTCTTCAGAACAATTCGTTACCCGAAGCTCTCCGTCTTGCTCATCCGCCTGACGGTTGAGTTGGGCCAGGGCGGCAAGTCCTGCACTGGCCAAAAAGATGGTGCTCGACAAGTCCAGAATCAAATAAGGGTTCCTGTCCAACAGCGACGAACAGGTATCGGCGATATCCGGGGCCGAATCGGCATCGAGTCGCCGGGGTCCTTTCACCACCGTCCACTCGGTCTCGCTGTTGGCGACAAGCCCTTTGACCTCTCGGACGTCGGCCGACCACGAACCATTTTGACTGGCTTTAACCAGAACCGACAAGCCTTCTTTGACATCCTTCTTGATGAGGAAGAACTTTTCCAGCCGCAAGAGAGTGAGGGTCCGGTAGATCTCCGTTGGTACGCCAGTGAGCGTCAATTCACCACCGGCGTCTCTCGCCTGTTTGGCCAGGCCAACCAGCGCGCCGATAGCCGCGCTATCCAGGAACTCAGTTTTAGAAAGGTTGACCAGGATATAAGGCATGATTTCCAGCGCTTCTTGTCCGGCATCGACGAAAGGCTGGTAATTTTCGACGGTTAAGGGTCCTTCCAGATTCATGACCACAGTTTTGTTGTCAACCAGCACTATATCGGCCGTGGGTAGAATCATGGAAGGGGACCGACCCCGGCGCATAGCCCACCATTGGCGGGCGAAAAAGGTGCCAAATACAAACAAGTCCACCATGTAACGGCGCCATAGGCGTCCTGGCTCTTGGACGAGACGAAACAACCATTCTAGGCCGGCTCGTTGCATCCAGACAGGCGCGCGTTTTTTCTGACCGGCGATCAGGTCAAGCGTGCCGCCAACCCCAACCAGCACCGGGATATTGAGCTTGCGACGGTACATGCCAATCCACTTTTCTTGCTTTGGATTTCCAAAGGCAACCAGTAGAAAATCGGGTTGAGCGGCATTGATTTTATCCAGGACTGATGCGTCCATTTCCAGGACAGGATTGTAAGGAGGCGAGGAAACGCCCGCGATCTTCAATCCTGGGTATCTTTCTTGCAATACGTCGGCCGCTCGTTGGGCAACGCCTGGAGCGGCTCCCAGAAAGTATATCGAATAGCCTTTTTCTGCTGCCCGCCCAGCTAAAGCCGGCACCATATCGGCGCCAGCGATACGTCCTTTGAGGTCAACGCCCAGTAAGCGGGCACCCCAGACCAGAGGCATACCGTCGGCCGTAGCCAGGTCAGAATCCTGCAATAAGTAGCGCAACTCGGGGTCCTTCATCGACTTAACGACGAAATCGGCGTTGATGGTGACCACCTGGTGGCTCTTGTCCTGGAGACGGCCTATCTCGACCATCTCCTCCATACGAGCAAGGGTTTCCTCCATGCTCAGGTCATCTATTGGAATGCCAAGGATAATAACTAACTTTCGCATCGCCTAGTCGCCCTCCTCGATGTCTACTACTTGGGGCCATTGTGTTTGGTTATAAATAGACATAGTCGGTTAAGCAGATATCATTTGGCGACCACTAACATAGCGCTTTTAGGGGTATCGACGGAAAATGCCGTTTGAAGTGTGTTTCGGATCAAAATTGAAAATAGGAATTGTTGCCTGCTTAATCAGTAAGCTCCCCTGCCCGAAATGACGGTGGGGATTGTTTTGAGTAATATTTCGATATCTTTTAATAGACTCTGTTCTTCAATGTATTGCAGATCCAGTTCTATCCAACGCTTGAATTCGACGTCGCTGCGGCCAGAGACTTGTTGTAAACCGGTGATACCGGGCACGGCATCTAACCGGCGGCGTACGTCATACCGGTATTGATCCACTTCATATGGCACAGGAGGGCGGGGTCCCACTATACTCATCTCACCTTTGATGACGTTAATGATCTGTGGCAGCTCGTCGATGCTGAGATTGCGTATGAGCTTGCCGACAGGGGTAATCCGAGGATCGTTTTTCATTTTGAATACGATCTGATCCGCCTCGTTGGAGTTAAGTAAATCTTTTTTGCGTTCCTCAGCGTTCGTGTACATTGATCGAAACTTGTAACAGTAAAACGGCTTGCCCCACTTGCCTACTCGCTCTTGTTTGAAAAAGATGGGACCAGGCGTGTCCAACTTTATGGCGATGGCCGTAACTAGCATGATGGGCGCTATGAAAGGCAAAGTCAGGCAGCTGAAGATCAGATCGAAAGCGCGCTTAAGATTTTGCTCGAACTTGTTGCGAATGACCCACCACAGTAGTTTGAGGCGCATTCGTTGGATATTCTGGACTTTCTTGAAGCTCTGGTTAGCGTGGATCTCGAACATCCGGATCGCCTTCGCGTCGTCCAAGTCCAATTCGATGCTGGCGCTAGCTTTCCTCTCTACACCAGAAAAATTGGAGGATACATCGTCTTTTCTTGAATTTGACAAGCTATCCTGACGTCGTTTAATCAATTCTTCTGCTTGCATTTAAGCCTCATTTCGTTTGGTTCGCACCCACTCATCTTGCCGGCGACCAAGCAGAATTTGGGCCAACAAGCCAAGTTTCCAGAGTACATATTTGGGGATATGAAGCAGTGCCAGATAAACTGACCGGGGAGCCTGTACCAGATGCAACCCGGCTAAGAGATAAGTCATCTGTCCTAATATTAGTCCAAGGCTCAGTAAAAGGGTCAAGTTCGACGATTTGAGCTGGTTCTCAGTCTTTTCGAGTTTGTCGCCTTTCCCGGTCTCGGCTTGGTGACTTTTTCGCGACCAGCGCCCACTGGTTAGGGAGAGAAACGCGCTTACCGAAGTGAGCAAAGCTGTCGCGCCGACCATGACTGAGAAGGGCGGGATAATATGTTCCATAGCTGCGTCGATCAACATGAAGGAGCGTTGGCTGTGACCGATTTTCCCTTCGGACCAAGCCGCTTGCAGCAAATGTGGAACGTAACGACGGGCCATGTCTACACGACCTTGTTCCCAACGCGTGTTTTGCTTCGAAGAATCATCTAGGGTCTCTGGCATCTCGCCCAGCACCATGGCGTCAGGGGCGAAGGTTACCCGCTCGCCGTCTAAAAGAAGGGCCATGTGAAATTCAATGTCTTCAGTGACGGAAGCCGACCAGGTGTGTCGCTGCATGATGTCGGCCATGAAGACCATGCCATTGCCTTTCAGGCCAGCTGAACCGCCTAATACCATCCGCCCCTGAGGTCGTAAATAGTGTAAAGCTGCCAAAGCGGCATAACGCAAGCCGCCGGCCGGTGATTTGTCTGGGTCGCGGACTGTGTAATAAGCCTGGATGACGCGTTCACCACGGGCCAGCCGGGTTCCCATTACCTGAAGGAAATTGGGTGAAACGACAGAGTCGGCATCCAAAATGACGATGGCATCACAATTTTCACTGCCGGCCCATAATTCTTCCAGCAACCATTGAAGCGCATAACCTTTACCCCTCAGTGTCTCGTTGCTTCGCTCGTGAACGATTGCGCCTGTCTTGCGGGCGGTGAGGGCTGTCTGGTCGGTGCAATTGTCGGCCACGACGTGAACCGAGAATAATTCGGCCGGGTAATCCACTTCGCTCAAACTTTGCAGCAATAGTGGTAATAATCGTTCTTCATTATGTGCCGGAATCAGGATGAGAAAACGTGTAGTGGGTTGGACCTGTTGGATGTGCGTACGGCGTGGCGCTCGCAAGGCCATAGCGGTTAACAGGAGCAAATAGCTTACGAAAAAAGCCATCAGGCCTTGAAGCGTCAAAAGACTCAATCGAATAAGAAACATGATGATAGATATAGTTCAGTGGAAAAACGTTTTTGAATATTTTCAGGCATGCTCCGCAGTTGCCAGACATTCAAAAGCCTAGCCATTAAGTAATCCATGTTTGTTCTCTGGAGCGGCGGCTTCAACAGAGAGCGGCTTGATTCAAGCTCGTGATTCGAGCGCTTGATTTAGGCGCTGCGAATAGGTCGGCCGCGACCACGGGTGCGGCGCTGGCGTTTAGGTTGTACCTGCCCAGGTGGCTCTTTAACCTTTTCCAGGTCAGAGTCATCCAGGCGAATCCGGACAGAGCGATTCAAGACAGTCAGCAAAATTTGAACCCTGCCGCCCGGGGTACTGGCCTTATCAAAGACGGCCAACAAATCTCTAAATGGACCGTTTTTAATACGCACTGTATCGCCAGGTTTGAAAGGATAAACTGGGCGATTTTTGGCACTGGCGAGTTCACTCACCTTATGCTGGATGAGGTCGATAACTTCCAGCGGGACTGGGATCGGTTCGTCGCCGTAGGCTACGATGCGTCTCAGGCCCGGCGTCCATTGCCAATGGGACGGGTTAGCTGTATCCAGATCCAGATGCATGAAGAGATAACCAGGGAACAGAGGGTGAATCCTTTCTATTCCCTCTTTATCAGAAGTCATTTCTGGAAGATAAGTTTCAATCTGCCGTTGCAACAACAAGTAGGCAACTTTCTTTTCGTAATTGACCTTTGTATGTAATGCATACCAACTCTTCATGGAATTCCTCTAAAATAATGATTGGTTTAAAACGAAGCTACGCACTTTCTGAATCGAGCGGAAAAATTACTGGCACCTATACCCCGCTTTATTGAGGTTAGGTAGTCACGCAGATTTTGTCTGAGACACCTATCGTTTCTTTTAATGATGACCTCAGAGGACATCTCGCTGCTTCATTAATCAACCTTGTCTGTTAAAATTGCCGGTCATATGGAACTAATTCGCCTATTGCAAGGTGATGATGGCGTAATGAGGTTGGCCACCCTTGAATACGATCTCAATAGTTCCCTGTTGTTTACCATATTTTTTCATGAGCCGCTCGGTGAAGGCTTCTTCATCTTCACCCGTCAACGATCTTTCGGTGATGGACGTACTGGTCATCACCTTTTTGCCATTTGAAAATGTAAATCTTCGACGGCCATAATCTATAACTTTCATTTGATTCCCCATGAGATGTATTCACCCCTTTGGATCGGACAACAAAAATCTGCACTGCGTGGAGCTCACATCTAGTACAGTAATCAAGTGAGTATTCCTAATTCGGCGGTTATATGCCGATCAAAGTGCTGCTTCATTCAATGGAACCGCGATCGATCTCAGTCATCAGGATCTGGTCACGGAAGCCGCTAAATCTCAGCCTAGTTCATCATATTTTTTTGATAACCAACCCCTTAGCTGTGTAGTGGTCCCCATCAAAGAAAAAATGGCACTGGCAACCGTACCAATTGTGCGAGACCAAGGTGCGATACAGCATATTCATATGAGCTGTGAAATTTATTTCAGGTTCATTGCTAAAAAACAGAGGTTTACTCATTTCGAATAATTCAATTTGCCTTATTTATCATAATAAGAATCAGTAAAAACATAGCGCTGACCCCGAGGGGTTGATTTTGTAGCCACGCACTATATTTTTTAGCAGGAGTGGTAGACACATCGATCACCTATTGAACTTCTCAAGCATCTTACCGAACAATTCGTCTGCTAAAATCTTAATCCTTACGATGAGTCACTATCGTCAAGGGTTTTACAAGCAAATCACAAACGCGATGACGCCGCGTCTGAGATACTCCCGTTAAAGAATTGCTGTTGTCTCAGCCAGATTATTATGGCGCTCTTCTCGCTGGCTGAGGTATACGCCTATGCTTTCATAAGGGCTTAATCCCCTATTAGGGTAGCCCTGATGAGAACGTACCGTATTGTAATAAACGAGCCAGATATTCAGGTCGGCTTGTAAATCGGCCACGCTCCGATAGAACCTGTTCCTGAACGCATCCCCAAAGAATTCTGCCAGGACAATAGACCTGAAACGCGCCAGGAAGCCACTTGTATGTGATGTGCCGGGCGTCGAGTGCCAATGCTCAATGTGATGTTTGGTTAAAAAGCGCTCGTAAGGGTGCGACTTTTTGCCGCAAAACTCGCGCCCGTTGTTTGTCAGAATGGCTTTCACAGTTAGCTCGCGCTGGTCAAAAAAAGGCAATACGGTTTCGTTTAGGATAGCGGCTGCTGCTTCGGCACGTTTGGAAGTGTTTAAGATAGCAAAAGCATAATTACTGTACGTATCAATCACAGCATGTAAATAAACACGCCCCACGTATACAAGCCTACCGATAGAAAACATATATTGTGAGAGTATCTCACCCGGGCGGCTGCTTTCATTATTGCGCTCGCCAAAGGCTGGATTCTGCTTTTCCAAAAAAGTTGTTTGTTCGACCGAGAGTAATGCGGCCGGATCTTGATAAAGTTTCTCAAGCTTTAAACGGCGATCCCGTCGAGTGCCGATCTTATTTCGCCTGCGGATATTCTGAACCGTTTGAGAACTCAGATTGATGTCCTGTTCTTCCAATAACTCGGCCAAACGGTCGCAACCCCAAGCCGGATGTTCGAGACTCAAAGCCACGACTTGGTTCTCAACGTCCTGAGGTGTCGTACGGGGATGAGAGTGGTGTACAGGCGGATTGTCTCGAAGGCCGTCAATACCTTTAGACTTATAGCGTCGTTTGTACACATAGAACTGAGTGCGAGAGATGCCTAGGCGACGACAGGCCTCCGAGACATTGCCCAGTTCATTCGCTAACTGGAGCACTTCCAACCTCTTTTGAACCACCTGATCCTCAATCGGTGTTATCATTATCCATATTTTGAGTTCACCCTGGACACGCCTTAACCGTCTGTTGTTCGGTATGAAGCTAGAGAGAACCTTATTGTATTAGTGTATTATAGTTTAGTTGGGGCTAGACTGTCAAACAATCGGTATAGTGCTAGAGTACTGACCAAAAGGTGCTAAATCGCCCTCCTCAGGGACCTCTTCATCGAACTCATGAAAGCTCGATATCCAAAAAAACGGGATCTGGCTGAAGGGGGCCAGATCCCGTTAATATTGACTCAGGATTCCCTTCTATCAGTCCAGGGGCGTGATAGTGATGTGGATGAAGTCGCCAGGGTTGGCGAAGGCCGGATCGGCGACTTGCTTCACCACGCTACCCTGGGCAGGACCGGTGTTTGGGCCTGCCTGGCGCGGGGCCTGGTTGGCGCCAAAACCGACCGGCTGGTCAACCTCAGTGCCAGCGTCCCACAACCTGGCTGCCTGGGTCAAGTCGCCTTCGATGGGCCGGCCGCTACTGTCGAAAAGGGGCACGCCGTCCAGGGCGAAGAACCAGTCGTTGGATTGAACGAACATCGTCGCCAGGGAGAGCCGGTCGCCCGCTCCGGCCGTGATCTCGAAGCTGTAATTACCGGCTGGCGGCAAGATGGGTCCAGGTCCGTTGGCGCCGTGCGGGATGGCTGCCGCGCCGGAGTTCGTGGCTGCCAACTCGCCTACTAGGGCGACCGGGCTGCCATCTTCGGCCAAGGACTGCAAACCGGCCGAAGCCGCCTGCCCTGCTGAGAATAAAGCCCCTGCTTTTGGCTGGACCGTATAAGCCACGGGAGCCAGCGGGGTATTGGTGCCGGTCCAGGCAGCTAGGGTAGCGCCCAGGGCTGAAGGATTGCCATCTTCGGCCAGGGCTTCCAGGCCAAGACCGCGGTCGGCTAGACCGTTGGCGAATAGGGGGGCGGGCGAAGTGTGGACGATGCCAACGCCGGGGGCCAGGGGTGTGGGCAAACTGCTATTGCCCGAAACATCGTCGATGCGCAGCATGAAGCGGCTGCTGCCCAAGGGCTGTAAGCTGACTCGCACCAGCTCGTCCACGGACGGTAGATCGGCCGAAAGGACCTGGCGAACCTGGTTGTTGGGATCGGCCGGGCCGCTATCCGGACCAGATTGGCGGGGCGCCTGGTGGCTGCCCTGCCCCGGTGGCTCATCACCCTCGGTTCCAGCGTCCCACAGCTTCACGTAATGGGTCACGTCGCCGCTGGTAGCCTGACCGTTAGCGTCGTACAAGGGGATGCCCAGCTCGTCGGGAGCCAAAAACCAGTCATTGGATTGGACCAGCATGGTGGCAAAGGACAGGCGATCACCGGATCCACCGTCAAAGGTCCACTGGTAGGCATCGTCCGGTAGGGCTGGGCCGGGACCGGCGGCGCCAACTGGCGTGTTGAAAACGCCTGAATCCTTGTAGGCGAAATCAGAGACGGCATCGACGGAAACGATGAAACGGGAAGCTAATTGTGGCTCCTCATGACCGGCCGCGCCGGCCGAACCAACGGCCAAGATTGAAAATAAGGCTAAAAAGAAAAGGGGTAAGCGGGTAAAAACTTTTTGGTTATGCATCACGGTTCGCTCCTTTAAAGATACAGATAGTTCAACGCCATTTCCGAAAGGTGAGCTGATCGGGATTTCGATTCAGCGCGCACCGTTAATGATGCAGCCCGTGTCTTACGCCTTGATTACACCCTGATTATGAGTTGGTTACCGGTAGCTTACGAAAGGATTACGCGAGGGTAGGTGGAAGTGTGGGGTGTTTAACGAATAAAGATGGGTATGGGCATTAAACCGGACGGCCAATGCCCTTCTGGTGGTGATCCTTGCTACAAGTCCAATGTTATGCGCATAGCGCGGCCTATCGCTTGCATGGATTCGGCCGATAACACACCGCTCTTTCTTTGTAAACGAGTCTTTGTGATAGCCCGCACCTGCCCGCCCAAGGCCACAGAGTCTACCGAAAGACCGCCATCGCCTTTCTTGATGGCCACATTATTTGGATATGGGCGCTTGATGTTGGCGGCTTTGGTGAGGGGGACGATGACGATCACCGGGCTATTTTTGTTAATGGCATCGCGGCTGACGATGACGACCAGCCTTCTACCTGCTTGTTTGGATCCTTTGGTCGGGTTGAGTTGCGCGTGGTAAACATCCCCCTCAACCAATAGGAAAAGAGGAGTTCTTGGGCAGCTGATGCCTAAGAATTATTATGTTTTGGATTTTTCCTTGTTTATCATGCAGATGAACGTGGCACGTTGACACGTGTGCGACGATCTTCTCTTCCTATATAAATGCGTTGTCTTGCGTCGGCAATTCTACGCCAGTTGAAAGCGGACTTCTCCATCAGGCAAACTTTTCGATCGCTAACGTTTTTGAAAGCTCTTGGTTTCTGGTATCTTTCCGGGCGATGAAGCAAAAGATAACGACGGTTACACGTCAACTCGATGGAAAATTAGAGATAAGCTGGCCGGCAACGTCTGTGCAGCCGCCGGTTTCGATTTATTGGAGCCGCCGGCCGGATCAATTTGATCGGGATTCAGAACCGCTATCCGTAGCCATTGATGGGGACAAGATCGTTATCCCCGATCCCAGCCCTGGGCAGCGGCCGTACTTTTTGTTGGTTCCAGCCAGGGGAAAAAGCCTGGTCACTGCTGAGCGACGGCTGCCCCTGGAAGGCGAGGTGAATTTTCGCGACCTGGGCGGTTATGCCGGGGCCGGCGGCCGGACGATCAAATGGGGTCGACTTTATCGTTCAGGCGAACTGGGCCGGCTCAGCGATGTTGACCTGGCTTATTTAGCCGGCCTGGAGCTTAAGCTGGTCAACGACTTGCGCATCGACTACGAGGTAGCCCAATTGCCCGACCGGCTGCCTGGAGGCGCCGAGTGGTTGGGCTTGCCCATCCGGGGTGGCGAGATGCCCATGGTCCAACTCTACGAAGCAGTTAACAACGGCGATCTGTCCAAAATCGATACGACTTTCCTGTTGAAAGGCAATCGTTTGTTCGTGCGCGACTTCACGCCCACCTATGCCAAAATGCTCGAGCGAATACTGGAAAGCCACGGTCGTCCGGCCCTGATTCACTGCACGGCCGGCAAGGATCGGGCAGGATTGGGCTCGGCCATCCTGCTGTGGGTCCTGGGCGTACCCATGGAGTCGGTCTTCGACGATTATCTGCAAACCAATGTCTACCGGGCTCAGGAGAATGAAAGACTACTATCCATGGTCAGGCAAGTCGTCATGGAGCGTTCCGGTCAACCGGCCGAGGCGGTGGACCTGGCACCTATGGAAGCCTTGCTGCAAGCCCGGCGAGAATACTTACAGATGGCAGTGGACACGGTTTTTGAGGATTACGGCTCTATCGAAAGCTATATCCGCCGGGGATTGGGAGTGAGTCCGGCCGCGCAAACGGCTTTTCAGGAAGCTTTACTGGAGTAAGTGAAATATTTAGGCTAAGGTGCGGCCGGTTCCAAGACGGCGCCTTTTTTAACCACCGTTTCGACCAGGTTGCCGCCGAACTGGTAGGCCAGGTGGCGGTAATCGGGGGCGTCGATGATGAGACAATCGGCTTGTTTACCGGGTTCGAGAGAGCCCAACGTATCGCCCAGGCCAATGGCGTGGGCAGCGTTAATGGTGGCGGCATTGAGCGCCTCGGCTGGCAACAACTTCTGGTAGCGGCAAGCCAGGGCCATGACCAGGGGCATGGAGGGACAGGGCGCCGATCCGGGGTTAATATCGGTGGAGAGGGCGATAGCGGCGCCGGCATCCACCAGCGCCC
>JAHEJP010000324.1:3042-5934 GCA_024638855.1 Chloroflexota bacterium | reverse complement strand
CCTACGGTCAGAATCCCTATCCAGGCTATGACCGGATCGGCGAAAACCCCTTTGCCTTCGCCGGCGTACCCGACGGCCGGTTGGCAGCCATGGAGCGGGTGATCGCCGTCTCTTTCGACGAGACCGACGTGGCCTACCCACTGAAGCTACTGGCCGACGAGGGGGTGATCAACGATACTCAAGATGGGCGGGATTTGGTGCTCTTCCATATGGGGGGCACTGCTAGTGCCCTGGATAAGCCTCTCATCCTCATGGGGACCGATGTGGGCGCCACCGGCGTCTTTGACCCCAATTTGAACGGCGAAAAGCTGACTTTCTCTAAAGATGGCGCTAATATTATGGACGACCAGACCGGCAGTAGCTGGAATATATTGGGCCAAGCGATCGAGGGTCCATTAACCGGTGAGGCGTTGACGCCGTTGATCCACGGCGACCATTTCTGGTTCGCCTGGGCCGCCTTCCAACCGGATACGATCATTTTTGGCAGCTGAGCAAAAGCGGTCAGGACCACGGGCACCCATGAAAATAGTAACCTTGACGACTGAACAAATGGCTGAAGTTGACCGGCTGATGATCGAGGAGTACGGCATCCTGCTGATCCAAATGATGGAGAACGCCGGCCGCAATTTGGCCGAGCAAGCCCGGCGGATGATGGGCGATTTAACCGGCCGGCGGGTGATAATTCTGTGCGGCAAGGGAAATAATGGCGGCGGCGGCATGGTGGCGGCCCGTCACCTGCACAACCGGGGGGCAGAAGTGAGTGTCAAATTGGCCGGCGATCCGGCCGGGCTCAAAGAAATCCCGGCTCACCAGTGGGACATCCTGCAGGTGATGGCCTTGACCCAGGCAGACGATCCAGATCTGACCGAGGCTGATTTGATCGTGGATGCCATCATTGGCTACGGACTGAGCGGCAATCCACGTGGCGAAGCGGCCGAGTGGATCCGGCGGGCCAACGCGGCCGGGCGGCCTATCCTGGCTTTAGACGCGCCTTCCGGACTGGATACAACCAGCGGCAAGGCCGGGGAGCCTTGCATCCGGGCGAGGGCCACCCTCACCCTGGCCCTGCCCAAGACCGGCCTGGTGACGCCGGCCGCGCAGGAAGTGGTGGGTGAATTACTGCTAGCCGATATCAGCGTGCCGCCTGGGCTCTACCGGCGGTTGGGGCTGGCGGTTGGTCCTCTTTTCGCCGACGGACCCATCGTACGGGTCGGGGAAAACGTTTCAGGCGGATAAATCTTCCAACAAGCGCAAACGCTCTTGAATTTGCTCCCGGCAGCCCGGACATCGGGCCAGGTGTTTCCGGGCGGACTGTTCCAGGCGTTCGAGTTCGATGCCCAACTCCAAGCCCAAAGATAAAAGGTCAAGGATGGCAAAACATTCACTGCAGGTCAGCGGCCTTTGCCTATCTTGCCTTTCGAGCTTAATCAGCAATTGCCAAAGTTGAACAGACATCGTCTACTCCTATTTATGTTCGCGGCTGGAAGCAAACAAACTCCTAAATTGCTCACTCTCTTTAGACAATAAATCCAGCAATCGGCCAGGTATGTAAGCTAGATTATGAGTAGGATCATATTCTGTCATAACTCTGATTCGGTCCATGACGGATGTAACTACCCAGGAGGTAAAATTTATGGCATGCTAAGGTGGAGAGGCGGTATAACTCTGAGACCTATCAATTCTAGCTTAAAATATAGCTAACGATTTTGATTTGAGTGCAAGCGATGGAAAGAAGTACACGCATACTTCTCGTTGACGACGAAGCAGCTATCACCGATAACCTGTCCCCCTTCCTCGAAAGATCTGGTTTTCAGGTCACCGTGTCCACCAATGGCGAAGAGGCGCTCCAGCAGGTCCAGGAGTCTGAACCCGACCTAGTGGTGATGGATGTCTTGATGCCCAAGATGGACGGCCGCGAAGCATTACGCCGAATGCGTCGAATGGATAATTGGATTCCAGTCATTCTGCTCACGCAAGTGGGCGAGTCGATGGAGCGGGCGATGGCCTTAGAGGAAGGAGCTGACGATTATCTGAACAAGCCTTTCGACCCTCATGAGTTGGTGGCCCGAATCCGAGCTGTGCTGCGCCGGTCCCGGCCGGGCCGCCCGCCTCTATCGGCCGCCTGGAAGCTGTCATGCGGCCTGCTGAGTCTGGATAGACGTTCGCGCCGGGCATTCCTGGAGGGCCAAGAGCTGACCCTGACGCCTAAGGCCTTGGCGTTGCTCGAATATCTCATGACCCACCCCGATGAACTTGTCAGCCGCGACCGCCTCCTGGACGCTGTTTGGGGCTGGGATTATCCGGCCGGAACGCGGGCTGTCGATACGCGTATCGCCGAATTACGGCGCGCCCTGGAGGATGATGCCACCAATCCCCGTTTCATCGAAACAGTTCCCGGCCAAGGCTATCGATTTGCGGCCGATGTGGAGTCCAACACATGAGATGGCGTTGGGCGCTGGCGGTTGTTCCGGCACTCTTAGGGGCAGCGGCCTCGGCCTGGCCCTGGTCCGGGCCATCGTGGCCCGCCACGGCGGCCAAGCCAGTATTCGCAGTCGCGCCAACCAGGGCACGCAGGTGACCTTACGGCTTCCAGTGGAGGGTGGTTGATGGCCAGGGGCGGCCATCGTTTGGCCTGGTTGAGACGCCTTTACCCGCTGCTGGTGTTGGTGGCAGTCACGGCCTGCGGGACCTTGGAAATTGCCCCGGTCGAACCGGGAGTAACGCCGGAGTCGCCAACTACGCCAACCATCTCGACAGAAGCACCAGAACCTACGCCGGCCATCCCTTTAGATGACACTGTTGTGAGCAAGATCGATCAAGCGGTTTCCTGGTACGGGACCATTCACAGCGTGGCCGGTGGTGAAGCGGTTGCCGATTATTTGAAACCCTGGC
>JAHEJP010000324.1:0-2942 GCA_024638855.1 Chloroflexota bacterium | reverse complement strand
ACGCCGGCCATCCCTTTAGATGACACTGTTGTGAGCAAGATCGATCAAGCGGTTTCCTGGTACGGGACCATTCACAGCGTGGCCGGTGGTGAAGCGGTTGCCGATTATTTGAAACCCTGGCACCTTAACATTTGGCCTAAATTTGGGCCAGCAGTCGGCATCATTGGAGGCGATCTAGCCATAGATTCTGAAATCGAGCGCTTGCGAGATACGGATACCAAGGCCACTTTTTGGGGGCAGCTATCATGTGGCGCGAGCACCTATGGACCCTGCCAACTATTAGTGACGCGTCTTTCGGCCGATGATGGCGGCCCACAGTATGCCCCAGATCAAATAGATGGATGGGAAGGTACTGTCGGGCGCTTGCCCGCACAACCCGGTAGTCAAAATGATGCACTCTATTTCGTCCTGGCAGGCCAGATCCCCGCCCTTTATGGTATCGCCAGCGCTGATCCCGGCATCCAGGCTGTTCTGGAGCAACTGTCAGGGACTGAATCCACCGTCCGCATTTGGGGCGAACTCAACAGCAAAGCCCGGCCGGTTACCGGAACGCTGATCGACGTGAAGCGGCTGGAATTAATAAGCCCTTCGTAAACGATTCAGGTTGCTTGTAACAAGACCGTAACATGAAGTAGCAACGGTGCTACAAGCCCGTCATCTCCTTGTTACAGGAGCCAGGTATCCTTTGATCAATACTTAAGATACAAGGTATATCAAGGAGTTAGACATGAACAACAAAACCAACATACCAGTTGTATTTACCTTATTGTTGGCAGTCGTTTTGGTTCTTAGCGCTTGCGGAACTTTGCAAGTTGATACGGAGCCGGCCGCGACGTTGATCGAACCGGCCGCAACGCTGACCGAGACGCCCTTACCAACGCCAGAGCAGGTCAGTGAAGAAACGGATGCTAACGCACCCGATCAAGAAAGTGGCACTTCTCAGGCAGAGGCCGAAGCAACGGCCGTGCCCACGGCAACCGTCGTGGCCGATCCAACCCAGGAAGATCAATCCGGCGAACTTCTAACCTATACGAACCCAGAGCATGGCTTCAGCCTTCATTACCCCTCATCCTGGTCATTGGCTGAAGTAAATGATGAGGATTTTGTTGGCCCAGGTTCCCGATCGGTGCAGCTCAGCCAGGGAACGGTCAAGCTGATCATCGGCTACCGCCGGTTTGGTGAAGAGACGATGATCATGGGTAGCGGTGCCCCGGCCGGCGAGCTTGAACTCCGGGGGACCACCCAAATCTTAGGCCAGGATGTGGACCGTCATGTGATCGTCTTCGAGGGCAAGGATAAGGTCGTGATGTACGGCCAACCTGGAACACTCATTTCCGCCGACGGTCTGGAGTTCGCCCCCAGGATGGACGACTTTGCCCAGGTTGATTATGGCGATATTGAGCTATCCCAGGGTCTGCAGAAACAAGCCGACCTCATCTTGAGCAGCCTGGCCATTATTGAAACAGAAGCAGCGGCTGAGCTCGAGCGTGTGGACTATGACTATAGCAGCTGGCGATCTTACACCAATCAAAAGCTGGGTTATTCACTCATGGTCCCTGGGGATGCCGACATCATGGGCGCTAATACTAATGAGTCGGTTGAATTTGTTGGACCGATCGTGGGTAGTGACCATTGGCCTTGGTTCTCTATTCAACACTTTACCAGCGAGTTCTTCAGCCCACCACCGGGAACCGGGGTCGGGCAATGGATAGCGAGCAGCAGCATAGCCTATAAGTCTTCGGCTCAAGATATGACCATTGGCGGGCTACCGGCCGTGCAGCTTCATGTTGACGAAAGCCCCCAGGCTTATGGCATGGATGAATATTACGTCATCAATGGCGATCAACTCTACAAGATCACGATTCTTCACGCCGGTGGTTTGCAAGACTGGACATTGTATGACCAGTTTCTACAGAGCATAACCTTCGCCCCGATCTAGTCTTGATCAGGGATCAAAGCGCGATATTTTCCATTATCGCGAAACTCTTTTTGAGAAATAGGGGTTAATCTTTTGAGAAAGAAGCAATGAGAAGAACCAATCGGCCGGCAATGCGTATAGAATAAACGAGGAGAGTTCGAGATGGACAGACAAATTCTCCTGCCGGCCAGCTTCTTTTTTTTGATCGGCACCCTGCTGCTGGTTACAAGTTGTGGTTTGCAAGCGCTGGAGGTCGGGCCGACGGAGACACATCACCGAACGGTGGAACTAGGCCAGGCCGAGTCGGTGGAAGCTGAGATCGCCCTGGGCACCGGCCGGCTGGAGATCGGCCCGGGAGCCGGCGGGCTGCTGGCGGCGACTTTTACCAATAATGTGACCGAGTGGGAGCCAATCATCGATTATGATGTGGTCGATGGTCAGGGAAAGCTAGCGGTTCGCCAGCCGGCCGTGGCGGGCAAGATCCCGGTCGACCTGGGCCAGATCCGCTATGCTTGGGATCTACGCTTCGACGAAGAAGCGCCGCTGGCGTTGGCTATCGTGATGGGCGCCGGAGAAAGTCTACTTGATCTGGGCGAATTAAATTTAGAGAGGCTGGCTTATCAAGGCGGGGCCGGCGATGTGACAATCGATTTGAGAGGAACAACGGCTACGGAGCTAGATATCCGGCAGGGTACCGGCAATCTGTGGCTCGACTTGAGCGGTCCACGGGAGCGAGATTTAGCGGCTAAGCTGGATGGTGGGATCGGCGCGGTGACGGTGATATTGCCTGCCGAAGAAGGCGTCCGGGTGGAGATAGGCGAGGGAGTGGGACAGGTAGAGGCCTCAGGCCTGAACCGAGATGGTTTCATCTACACTAACAAGGCATATGATCCGAATGGTGTAGCTTTGGAGATCATCATCGAGCGTGGCCTGGGTAATATCGAATTGAGAACGGTCGAGTGACCGAGCCGGCCAAGCCGACTTAGTAAGCCGAAGAATCTACTGGATTGGGTAAACCGGCATT
>JAHEJP010000035.1:11028-21452 GCA_024638855.1 Chloroflexota bacterium | reverse complement strand
CCTGGGCCAGTTCTATTTTCCGACCGGGGCCTACCTATATATAGGAAGCGCACTCGGTCCCGGTGGGCTGGCCGGCCGCTTGAACCGGCACCTCCGGTCAGCAGCGGCAACCGCCCCGGATCGAAAACGTCATTGGCATATCGACTACCTTTGGCCTCAAGCCCACATCGAAGCCATCCTCTATACGCGGCAAAAAGACGCTCGAGAGCATGCGTGGGCCTCAAGCGCCGGCCGGCTGCCCGGAGCGGCCGTGCCTGCCCCACGCTTTGGCGCTTCCGATTGCCGCTGCGCGAGTCACCTCTATCATTTACCTCCCTCGCTAGATTGGGCCGCCTTCGAAGGATCGCTTAAAGAGCGCTTCCCCGGCGATCCGTTAGTGTTCCGCCTAACAAATTTTGACGGACGAGTGAATGATGCGGAACACTTAAACTGAAGCAAATATTTACAGTTTCTATCTAGCAAATGAAGTTTGCTTCAGTACTAGTCCGGATTCCAAGTGCCATTTAAGCTCGCTCTTTTAGCTTGACTTTTCCCAAAATCATCTCTAAAATTCGATTACTTGTAATTACAGGATAACAGGATTACATAATTACAGGTTTTGCGCTCTCGGGGTCACGATCGATGAATCTAAATACCACCATTGACCGCACGAGTTATATCCCTTACTACATCCAGGTAGTGGATATTTTGAAGGATTACATTGATCACGGGGGTGGTCAACCCGGCGAGCAACTGCCCGGCGAACCAGAGCTGTGCCGGCTATTCGCCGTGAGCCGGACCGTCATTCGCCAGGCCTTGAAAGAATTAGAGTACGATGGGCTCATCGTCCGTGAGAAAGGTAAGGGTACCTTCATCGCCGAACCGAAGATTCGCGAGAGCCTTTTCCAGGAGTTAACCGGCTTTTACCAGGATATGGCCGCCAAAGGCCATCCGCCGGTATCAAAGGTCCTGAAGCAAAAGGTGGTACCGGCTGGCGCCAAGGTTGCGGCCTATCTTAGCCTCGAACCCGAGACGCCCGTTATCCAGATCGATCGCTTGCGCTTCGTTCAAGGCGAACCCATCGTTCTCGTGACCACCTATCTACCCTACGCCTTATGCCCCGAATTATTGGCGGCCGATTTGACCCAACAGTCGCTCTACGCATTTCTCGAGCAGGAATATGATCTCCTGATCGCGCGCGGCCAACGCATCTTAGAAGCGGTTCTGGCTAATGAATACGAGGCTGAATTATTGCAGGTTAAGCCAGGGGCGGCGCTCATCATGCTCGATAGCGTTAGTTACTTGGAAGATGGCACACCAATAGAGTATTTCCATGCCTTACACCGAGGCGATCGTTCCCGTTTTGAAGTGGAGTTGATTCACGTGCGCGATCGGGGCGTACCTACAGGGCGCGTAACCATGAGATGATCGCCAAATTCGGTGACGGTATCCCAGGCAATACGAATGATTGATCGGCTATTTGACAACAGAAGGAGATTATAAATGGCAATGAGAATTGGTATTGACAGCTACTGTTTCCATCGTTACTTCGGCGAGGTCTATCCTCACCAGACGCCACCGGCCGAAAGCGAAAAGATGACCATGGCGGATTTTTTAGCTTTTGCCAAGAAACTAGGTGTGGACGGCGTCTCTCTGGAGTCCTGTTTCTTCCCCTCTTATGATAAAGAGTGGTTCCTGGATCTTAAAGCGCAGCTTGACGAATATGGTTTCGACCGCGTCTATGCCTGGGGACATCCAGATGGCCTGGAAGCCGGCAAGAATCGCGACGAATTTGACAGCATGATGGCCCAAATCCCTTATGCGAGACTCATCGGTGCCGACGTCATGCGCGTCGTCGCCAGCAGCCTCATGTTCCGCTTCGAGCCTCACGGACCTCAGCTCGACATCCTGGTGGATTGGTTCAAAGAAGCCATCAAAGTTGCCGAGGAATACGACGTTAAGTTAGCAGTCGAGAATCATATCGATTACACCTCTGATGAATGCGTTGAGTTACTGGATCGCGTTGATTCGCCTTACCTGGGCCTGAATCTGGACACTGGAAATTTCCTACGCTTGCTTGACGATCCCGTTCAAGGTGCCAAGAAATTGGCCGATCGGGTTTATGCCACCCACATCAAGGATCTCAAACCGGTGAAGGGCGTTGACGTCAGCGAATGGTACTTTTTCTCCTCGACTCCAGTGGGCGATGGCTTGGTTGACAATCTCGAATTGGCCAGAATTTTGAAAGCGGCCGACTACCAGGGCTTTCTAGCAGTGGAAACGGATTCGCTGCATCCTGATTATGCCAATCGGGAACATCAAGCGGTGGAACAAAGCGTCAAAGAATTGCGGCGTATTACCACTGCCATTGGTTAGTTTTTTTCGCCCTTTGGGTGCATTTTTCCTCCATCATACCCAGGCCCAAAGGGCGTTTTCTTCATGTCGATGAAATTCGCGGAGTAATGACGATGAAAACGATGAATGTGGCCATTATCGGCACCAAGTTCATGGGCAAGGCCCATAGTAACGCCTGGTTAAACGCCCCCCGTTTCTTTGATATGGGCATCAAGCCCGTATTGAAAGTAGCTTGCGGGCAAAATGAAAGCGACCTGCGAACCTTCGCCGAACGCTGGGGCTGGGAAGAGATTGAAACAGATTGGCGGGCGGTTATCGAGCGAGACGATGTCGACATCGTCGATATTTCCGTGCCCACCTACCTGCATCACGAAATAGCTGTCGCCGCCGCCAAGGCCGGCAAACATATCTTCTGTGAAAAACCCTTCGCCATCACGGTCGAAGAAGCCAAAGAGATGTATGAAACGGCCGACCAAGCCGGGATCGTTCATTACATCAACCATAATTATCGCCGTTGCCCGGCCGTCCGGTTGGCGAAACAGTTGATAGATGACGGCAAAATCGGCCGCATTTTCCACTGGCGTGGCGCTTACTTGCAGGACTGGATCGTCGATCCCGATTTTCCCCTCACTTGGCACCTGCGCAAGGAAACGGCCGGTTCAGGTCCTCACGGCGACCTCAATTCACACAGTATCGACCTGGCCCGTTACCTGGTTGGCGACATCAAGTCCGTCTCGGCCATCATGACCACCTTCATTAAGGAACGCCCTCTGCCCGGCGAAGGTGCAGCCACTTTCAGCGCCGGTTCAGGTGCAGCGACCGAGATGGGCCAGGTTACCGTCGACGACGCCTCCTTCATGATCGCTGAATTTGAGAACGGCGCCATCGGCTCATTTGAAGCTTCCCGATTCGCTCCCGGCAGGAAGAATTACAACTACTTCGAGATCTACGGCAGCGAGGGCAGCATCGTCTTCAATCTGGAACGGATGAACGAGATCCAACTCTTCCAAAGAAACGATCCCCCAGAAGCCCAGGGGTTCCGGACCATCATCGCCACCGAAGGCGGGCAGCACGACTACATCGCCAACTGGTGGCCACCAGGGCATATCATTGGCTACGAGCATGAATTTCACCATGCCGTGGTAGACTTCATGGATGCGATTGAAAATGGCACGTCAATTGCCCCCAACTTCTATGATGGCTTAAAAGAAGTCGAAGTCTTAGCGGCCGGTACAAAATCGGCCGAAACCGGCGCTCGAGTTGAACTGTAACTCAAACTAGTTTCAATGTGTGGATGATTGGCAGCAGACAGCGCTGCAGCCGCCTTTTTCCATTGACGCTTCCTAAAGAGAGAAATGCCTGATGACCGAAAGCGAACAAGAAATTGGTCAGCCCATTCTCGAAGTTAAAAACATCACCAAAAAATTCCCGGGCGTGCTAGCGCTGGACGATGTATCTGTTAAGTTCTATCCTGGCGAAGTTCACGCTGTGGTGGGTGAAAACGGAGCTGGTAAATCAACACTTATGAAAGTAATGGCTGGCGCTTACCTACCGGAAAACGGGCAAATTTTCTTCGCCGGTAAACGAGTCCAGTTTGATCATCCTCAAGAAGCGCAAAACGCCGGCATCAGCATCATTTACCAGGAATTCAATTTGCTGCCGGAGCGCACAGTAGCTGAGAACATCTTCGTTGGGCGCGAACCTAACCGTTTTGGCGTGATTGACCGCAGGCAGATGGAAAACGACACAATCGAGGTGCTAAAGCAACTGGAAGCAGAAGATATCATTAAGCCTGATGTACTTCTAGGTACACTTTCGGTGGCGGAGCAGCAGGTAGTTGAGATCGCCAAGGCCATCTCCTACGATGCCCGCGTGCTGATTATGGATGAGCCTACGGCGTCATTGGCATCACATGAAGTGGGGATCTTGACGGATCTCATCCTGCGCTTGAAGGCGCGCGGCATAGCCATCATTTTTATCTCCCACCGGCTGGTGGAGGTCCTTGATCTATCTCAGCGCATCACCGTTCTGAAAGACGGCGTCAAGATCAAGACTGATCTAACCACGAATGTATCAATGGGCAATGTCGTGGAGATGATGGTCGGCCGTGAATTATCCGAATACTTCCCAGACCGCGCTCGTCCTGAAGACATTGGCGAGGTGATGCTGGCGATTCGTAATGCAAGCAACCACGCAGTCCAAGACATCAATCTGGAAATCAGAGCTGGCGAAATTGTTGGAGTAGCCGGATTGCAAGGTTCGGGGCGCACGGCGCTGGCCCACGCCATTTTTGGCGTAGATCCCTTTACGACCGGCACGATTGAGATTCATGGTCGGGCTGAACTGTTTCGCAAGCCAGCGCAAGCCATTCGCAACGGGTTTGGCTATGTCACCGAGGATCGTAAGAATGAAGGGCTTGTACTGATGCAGCCTATCAGTGACAACGTGTTGTTGACGATACGCACGTTGCAACGCCGATTTGCGCGTGTATTCCCGCTGGGCATACGCCAGGACAAGAATCTTGCGAATGAAGTATCGGAGCATATGGATGTCCGCACGCCGAGCATGGACCAAGAGGTGCAGTATTTAAGTGGCGGCAACCAGCAGAAGGTCGTACTTTCCAAATGGCTGGCCACCGGTGCCAAGGTATTTTTATTTGACGAACCGACCCGCGGCATTGACGTCGAAGCGAAGGTCAGCATTCATGAACGGCTTCGTGAACTGGCCCGCGAAGGGACGGCCGTATTGATGATATCCTCGGAACTGCCTGAAGTTATCGGCATGAGCGACCGGACTATTGTGATGTGGGATGGCACGATTGTGGGCGAACTACCCGCCGCTGCCACTGAAGCCGAAATTATGCATTTGGCCACAGGCTCAGCCGACGACGATGTTGAGCAAACGGCTCAACCTGGCAAGGAGAAATCACGGATTGAAGCTACCTAAGGGAGAGAATCAATGGCAGCAGCGACAACAAGCGTAACGACGCCCTCACTTGTCGAGCGGGTACGGCAGTGGTGGCGCAACAGCAATATACCACCGGTCTACGGTTTTGTGGTCATTATTTTCCTGCTTTCTATCGTTTTAGATCTGCTATTTGGCGTTGACGATCAATTGTTCATCACCAATCCGGTAATTTTAGCTAACGTCCTGGTCCGGTCGGTCGCTCTAGGCATAGTAGCCGTGGGGCAGACCTTTGTCATCATCGGCGCCTCAATTGACCTATCTGTGGCCTTTATGATCAGCGTCACTGCCGTTGGCGGCTCCTACCTAATGGCAGGTGATCCTTCACGTGTCTGGTGGACAGTATTGGTTTTACTTGGCGTTGGCGCTTTGGTAGGCCTGGTTAATGGCCTGCTAATCACACGGTTTAGGATCAATCCATTGATTGCAACATTGGGTATCGGCTTGATTCTGAAGGGTTTATTGAACGCGGCCTTCGATAACTTCGCCGGATCAGTACCACGAAGCTTCCAAGCCTTCGCCTACGACAACATTGGCCCAATACCCATCTCAGTGCTCGTGCTTTTTGTCGTCGTCATTATTGGCTGGTTCATACTGCGCCGGACGAAATATGGCGCACACTTATATTCGGTTGGGGGAAATCAGGAGGTAGCTCGCCTTTCCGGGATTCGAACCGGACGTACGTTGACCATAGCGCACATCATCTGTAGCATGTCGGCTGTCCTGACCGGTTTATTCGTTGTCAGCCGGCTGCGTTCAGGGGCGCCGTGGGTGGGCACCGATGGACTATACGATCTGGAATCTATCGCCGCTGTGGTTGTTGGGGGTACAGCTCTATCCGGCGGAAAAGGCGGCGTTTGGGGCACCTTAGGTGGTGTATTGATCTTCAGTTTATTGGATACCATGTTTAACCAAATCGGCATTGATGCCTACTTGAAACAAATCCTGCGCGGTGCCATTATCATATTAGCCGTTGGTTTCTATACGTTCCGCTCCGTACAAGAGCCATCCTAAGAGGTGATATGCCATGTCACAGATAACTGTACCAGTCGAATCCGAATCATTCTACTCGAAGCTATGGAACTTGCTGAGGTCGATAAATCCAATCTACTTTGTGGTCATCGTGTTGCTGATGGGTGTGGCCTATTTGAATCCCGTCTTTTTTGAGCCCAATAACTTCCTGACCTTTCTGGAACGCTCGGCGCCGCTTATGATTATGACTGCGGGGCAGGTTTATGTTCTGGTTTCCGGTGGTTTTGATCTGTCGGTTGGCTCCATCGCTACTTACTCTGTTATCGCTGCGGCAATCCTGGCAAATAATGACCCTGGAAGCACATGGTGGGTACTGTTATTCATTTTGGGTAGCGGCGCGCTCTTTGGTCTGATCAGCGGTTCGATCGTGACCTATCTCAAGGTGCCGTCCCTGATCACCACGCTGGGTATGTTGCTCATCGTACGCGGAATTGGCCTATACTGGTCAGGTGGCTCCCCACGCGGCTATCTGCCGGACAATCTCCGAGCACTGGGTCGGGACGGCCTGGAAGGCATTTTCGGTCTGCGCGAATTTCCCTATGCCGTCATCATTTTAGTGGTCATGGGCTTTCTCTATTGGTTGGTCATGCACCGTCTGAACTATGGCAAACAACTCTTCTCGATCGGCGATAATCCGCGCGCCGGACGGCTGTCCGGCGTTGGCGTGGAATCAGTTCGTATCACGGCCTTTATCATCTGCGGCGCCTCGGCCGCGCTGGCCGGAATCCTGATTGGCGGCCGCAGTGGCGTCTCCATATTAGCAGGCACCGGATTAGAAATGCAGACGATAGCCGCAGCCGTATTAGGAGGTACCATTTTGCTAGGCGGTCGTGGTAGTATCCCGGCAGCGATGGCCGGCGCACTGGCTCTAGAATTGCTGTTTACACTTCTGAATTTAATGGGACTGCCCAAACCACTGCGCGACGCCGTGCAGGGTTTGATCATCATTGGCGCGGTCGCCTATATGGCCTACAGCTCGCGTCGCACCCGATAATATTGAGTGACAAGGAACTGGCAATTATCTCCTAACGATTAATCATTTGGAAAATGGGATTAGATCAGCACATATACAAGGAGGTGGTGAAAGGCAAAATATTCAAGGTCATGGCGGGAGGCGTGCCTGCCCGTATAGCACGCCGTTTTATTAATTGACAAGAATATCACCATTATATTGGAGGAGAAATCCAATGAGAAAATATCGAGGTTTAATCGTAGTACTGGTCGCCATCTTCGTGATTGGCGCTCTGGTAGCTTGTGGAAGTACGACGCCCGCGGAGCAAGTTGAAGAGGCCGTTGACCAGGTTGACGAAGCGGTTGATGAAGCCGAAGAAGCAGCTGATGATGCGATGGATGAAGCCGAAGAAGCAGTGGAAGAAGCGGCTGAAGATGTCGAAGAAGCAGTGCAAGAAGCCGGCGCCGGCCTGGGCATGGATGCGGCTATGGTTGCCGAGCAGTTCTTCAGCCAGGAAGACCTGGAAGACTCGATTCGGTGGATGGCAGCAGAGCCGGAAGGCCCTGAAGGCCAGCCGTGGCTGCAGTACATTGAGCCGAATTTCGTCGACACGTCTGAATTTGCAAAGGAAGGACCCTATACGTTCTGTTTCTCCAATGCGGGCGTCAATAATCCTTGGCGCGTGGTCGGCTTCACCAATATGGAAGTCGAAGTCGAACAACATCCCGAGATCGAGGAATTCATCCATGTCGATGCCGAGGGCAGCGATGAAAAGCAGATTTCCGATATCCAGGATCTGGTCGCCGGCGGCAACTGTGACCTGCTGATTGTATCGCCTAACACCACGGCGGCTTTGACGCCGGCCGTGGAAGAAGCCTGCGAATCCTTGCCGGTCATTACCTTCGATCGCGGTGTTCAGACCGATTGCACCGTGAGCCACATTACGCCGATCGGCGGTTATGCTTTTGGTCTCGTGGGCGCGCAGTTCCTGGCCGACAATCTAGAGGAAGGTGCCAAGGTTGTAGCCATTCGTATTCTGCCTGGTGTCGACGTTCTGGAGACGCGTTGGGCGGGAGCGAAGGCGATCTTCGAAGAGGCCAACCTCGACGTTGTCTCTGTTGAGTTTGGTGACGGCAACAATGACAAGGTCAAAACCATCCTCACTGATGCTATCCAGAAGCATGGTCAAATTGACGGCGTGTGGATGGATGCTGGGGCCACGGCCGTAGCCGCTCTCGAAGCCTTCGAAGACGCCGGCCAACCTTATCCAGTCATCAACGGTGAGGACCAGCAGGATTTCCTGGTGAAATGGCAGGAAGAAGGCATCACGGGTATTGCCCCGACCTTCCCCACCTTCCAATGGCGGACACCCATATTGGCAGGTTTGATGATCATGAACGGCGAGGAGATCCCGGATCCATGGATCATGCCGCAGCCCGATATCAACCCGGACAACCTGGATCAATATGTCGGCGCCAACGTCAACATGCCGCCGCTACACTATGCCATGTGCGGTTGCGAGGATATGCCTGGCTACCCCGAGGCTTGGGGCGGCACTTCCGAGTAGCAGTTGATAGATATTCGGTCTATCGTCTCTAGTTCGATCCGGTAGATCAATACCTAGTGTACTGGCTGGTTATCAATCCATGTGAGTGTGACCAGCCAGTACATGTTAATTATTATGCAGAGTCTATAGATGAGTGGGAACGATGATTGAAATTGGTTTTCACACCGACGCTTTTAACAGTAGTTACTGGAGCTTCGAAAAGTGCCTTGAATGGGCACAAGAAAATGATGTACCATACATTGAATGTGGCACGATTGACGGAGTAAGCTGGCTTCACGGCCTTGGCTACCAGCCCCACGTTGCCCTCCATGAGGATCCGCTGGGATTACGCCGCAAAATGGACGATTATGGTGTTCGCTTCTCCCAATTGGACGCAGCCTACCCTATTTCGCTGCCTACCGGTCCTTCTCTCGGTGTTCGTTACATCCAAAATACGATCCGCTGGGCGTACCTGGCCGGTTGCCGGCACATTGACACGACCGATCACATGTTCAAGCCAGAGAGCCTCACCAATGAAGAGGCCATGGAGATGATGAAGCGCGTCTATGGCGAGGTCCTGGAAGATGCGGTTCAGTACGACATGATCATCAATATTGAACCGCATGGTTATTACACAACCAAGCCCGAATTCATGGAGCGCATGTTGAACTTCTTCGATACGCCCCATCTGCGCATGAATATGGACACGGGCAACACCTTCATTGCCGGTCAAGATCCGGTGGCCTTCCTGGAACAATTCAAAGATCGGGTCAGCCACGTGCATATCAAGGACGTCAGCGAGTCGCTGGCGGCCGCAGCCCGCGGAGAATTGACGGGCATCGCCGTGAGCCATACCGTCATTGGCGAAGGGGTCAACGTAGATAACATCAAAAAATGCGTTGATATCCTAGTCGATAGTGGCTACGACGGCGTATTCAGCATCGAGTGCGAGGGTCAGGGCGGCCCGATGATCGAAAAGAGCTTGGCCTGGGTACGAGAAATTGTAAATGACGCCAACCAACGCCTGGCGGCAAAATAAGGACCAAGACAACGCATTTTTTATAAGGAGGATTGAATAATGGCAATCAAAGTTGGCCTCATGTTGGAAGCCGTTCGCCATCAAGACAAACCCTTTGTCTGGGGCGTCGAAAAAGCGGCCGAAATCGGGTACGAATATGTCGAGCCGATGTTGCACACCGGCCGCGAACTCCTGAGCGAAGCCGGCTATTATCACAGCGTATCTCAGCTCGAAGATCCCCTGTGGGTTAAGGACGTGATCGAAAGCTTTGGCCTTAAGCTCTCCGGCTTTTCATCCCATGCTCCGCTGTGCAAACCGGAGATAAGCCTGGAATGGTTAAAAATGTCGATCCGCTTCGCCCATTATGCAGGCGCACCCTGCATCAATACGGACGAAGGCCCTAAGCCAACCTGGACCTCGAAAGAGATGGATTACACCTTGATGACCTACACGCTAACCGAAGCCGCGAAAGTGGCCGAGAGGCATGGCGTCAAGATTGGACTCGAACCCCACCAACAATACAGCAAAACGCTTGAAGGTCTGGACAGCATCTACGAGTTGGTCGATTCGCCGGCCAT
>JAHEJP010000035.1:0-10928 GCA_024638855.1 Chloroflexota bacterium | reverse complement strand
AATATTTAATCGGAGTCGACTTAGGGACCAGCGCTACCAAAGCGGCTTTATACCAGACTGATGGCAGCCTGATCGCCGAAGCCAGCGCCGAGGTGCCCCTTTATTACCCCCAACCTGGAGTCGTAGAGCAGGAAAATGACGATTTTTACCAGACGGCCGCGATTACCGTTAGCGCTTGTATCAAAGAAAGTGGCGTCGATCCCAGAGCCATTGCTGCCATCGCTTTCGACAGCCAGATGGCCGGCGTCGGATCAATAGACGAGAATTTCGAGCCAGCGACTCGCTTTGACTCCTGGCTCGACATGCGTTGCCAACCCTATATCGAATATATGGAACGCCACCATGGCGATCGGGTAACCCGTTTAACCGGCTGTGCCCCTACTTGCGATCATGGGCCCAAGATCCTTTGGTGGAAAGAGGAAAAACCCGAAGAATATCGCCGGGTGGCCAAGTTCGTCATGCCGGCCGGTTATGTAGCCGGTAAGATGGCCGGCCTGCAAGCTGACGAAGCCTTTATCGACTACACCTTCATTCACTTTTCCGCCCTGAATGACGCCCAAAACGGGTCATGGTCGGCCGAGCTGTGCGATATCTTTGGCGTCGATATGGAGAAATTACCAATAATCGTCGAACCCTGGCGCATTATCGGCGAAGTGACCGGCAAGGTTGCAGCGGAGTTCGGACTGGCGCAGGGCACGGCCGTTGCCGCCGGTTGTGGCGACACGGCCGCCAATGCCCTGGGCGCAGGCATCGTCAAGGCCGGCATGTTGTTCGACGTTGCAGGCACGGCCTCTGTTCTGGCGGGATGTACGGACACCTTCGTTGCCGACGTAGAAAACCGCGCCCTGCTGACCATGCGTTCCGTCATTCCCGGTCTGTGGCATCCCCTGGCTTATATCGCCGGCGGCGGGCAGGCCTGGCGCTGGTATCGTGATCAATTTTTCAACACCCGGCGCGGCCAGGCCTTACCTTTGGATGACCTCGAATTATATACGCAGATGGCTAATCTGGCGGACCAAGCGCCGCCCGGCTGCGAGGGACTTTTCTTCTCACCCCATCTGGGCGGCCGCATTTGCCCATCAACACCTGAGATGCGCGGCGCCTGGATCGGCTTCTCATGGAGCCATGCCCAGGCCCATTTCTTCCGGGCTATCTTGGAAAGCGTCGCCTACGAATATGCCTATTATTTAGGCATTCTGGGCGAGGCTATTCCGGGGCTAGAACTGACAGAAACGCGAGCCGTGGGCGGTGGCGCCCGCAGCGATTTATGGAACCAAATCAAAGCCGATGTTTTGGGCGTGCCCTACCAGCGACTGGGCCGCTCAGAGTTCGGAACCTGGGGAGCGGCGATGATCGCCGGGAAAGCCGTGGGTATCTTCCCCAATCTAGGGGAGGTAGCCGGCGAGCACGCCAAACCGGCCGGCGGTCCCCTGCTCCCCCAAGCAGAAAACGAGGCTATTTACCGGCCCCTTATCAAACAATATATCCGCCTGCAAGGAATCTTGCGCGATGCTTTCGTGGAAATGGATAAATCCAAGGACAACGATTGAATGAATAAACAAGTACGGATTTGTATGTTAGGCGCGGGTCGCGTCGGCCGGCTTCACTCCGGCACCCTTAGCCAGTATGTACCGGGAGCAACGATCACCGCCCTGGTGGATCCGGCCAGCGAGATCCTGGAACAAACGGGGAACGATTTTGGCATCGATAACCGCTACGCCTCATTAGATGAAGCGCTAGACAAAGCGACCTTCGATGCAGTCATCATCACCACGCCCACCTTTACCCACGATGATCTGGCCGTGATGGCCGCTGAGCGAGGTAAACACATATTCCTCGAAAAACCCATGGCTTTGGATCTAGCCGCCTGCGACAACATCATCGAAGCTATTGAGAGAAACGGCATTTTTTTACAGATGGGTTTTATGCGCCGCTTCGACCCAGACTTCGCTGTCGCCGTCGAACGCATTGCCGCTGGAGAGATCGGCGAGCCAACGATGATCAAGACCCTCACTCACGGACCTGGCTTGCCACCTGCTTGGGCCAACGATATTCGAACTTCCAACGGCATGATCGCTGAAGTCACTAGCCACGACCTGGATACAGTTCGCTGGCTGATGGCTTCCAATATCGAGCGCATCTACGTCGAAACGGCCAATTTCAAAGGCGCTGAAAGAGGCGCTACCGCCCAGCACTTTTACGATAACATGTTTGCCACCATGCGCCTGGAATCCGGCGCTTTGGGCAATATCTCCGGCGTCTGCCCCTGCGACTACGGCTACGATGCCCGGGCTGAAGTCATCGGTACAAAGGGCATCATGCTCATCGGCGAAATGCGAGGCCAGGCTGTTACCGTCTGCATCGACCGGGAGAAAGGATTGGCGACCCCTATCTTCCGCCGCTGGCCCGAGCGTTTCGCCTGGGCCTATATCAATGAAATCCAGCACTTCGTCGACTGTATACGAACGGGGACGCCACCCAAAGTCAATGCCGAAGACGGACGTTGGGCCGTTGCCGGGGTTTTGGCCGGAACCACTTCATTCTTGAATGAGCGGCCTGTTTACCTGCAGGAAGTGCTGGCGGCCGATGATCCCGCCCCCTGGATAACCGGGTAATGCGTGAAGGGAGAGAGGGCACCATGCTAGCTGCTGTTTATTACGGCCCTAATGATTTGCGAGTGGAAGAAGTCGCTATTCCCGATATCGGGCCTGAGGAAATTTTACTCAAGGTCTTGAACGCCAGCATTTGCGGCACCGACATCCGCATCTTTCACGGTCATCACCGCAAATACCCACCTGGCACGAAACGGATACCCGGTCACGAGATGGTGGGTGAGATCACCCACATTGGTCGAAACATCAAGGGTTATGAATTAGGCCAACGGGTCTTTATGGCGCCTAACATGGGCTGCGGCCATTGCCGGCACTGCATCTCAGGGAACAACAACATCTGCGCCAACTATGATGCCATCGGCGTCACCATCGACGGCGCTTTTGCCGAATATGTCCGCGTGCCTGCGGCCGCCGTACTGCAGGGCAATCTGATGTCGGTGGGCGAGGAAGTCGATCTGGCTGTGGCCGCCCTTATCGAACCCTTCGCCTGCGTATTGCGCGGCCAGGATGCCGTGAATGTACGGGCAGGTGACATCGTCCTGGTGGTGGGCGCTGGTCCCATCGGCATTATGCACGTCAAGTTGGCCAATCTACGCGGTGCCATCAAGGTCATCGTCAGTGAACCCATCGCCGAACGGCGACACCAAGCCCGCCAGCTCGGCGCTGATATTGTCGTCGACCCCATAAATGAAGATCTGATGACCATCATCCTGGCCGAGACTGGAGGAAAAGGGGCTGATGTAATCATCACCGCCGCGCCGGCCCACAAAGCCCAGGAATCCGCCGTTTCCCTGGCGGCTACCGGCGGCCGGATCAACTTCTTTGGTGGTTTAGCCAAAGATAAGCCTACCATTCAAATCGATTCCAACCTGATTCATTATAAGGAACTGATCGTCACCGGAACCACCGCTTGCAGCACCCATGATTGTCTCCGGGCGGCTGAACTGGTTAATTCCAACAGGTTAGACCTATCGTCTCTGATCAGCCGGCGTTTTCCATTGTCGGAAGCACCTGCCGCATTTGCGGCCGCCGAAGACAGAAAGACCTTAAAAGTTGTTATGGAGCCCTAGATGAGCCAAAGATTTGTGAGAACCGTTTTGGGCCCGGTCCCTGAGCGTGAGTTGAGCTTTACTGATGCCCACTCCCACCTCTGGATCGATCCCGTGCCTGCAGCCACTTCGGCCGGGCCTGTATTGAACGATGAAGAGGTGATCCTGCGCGGGTTAGCGGCCTATCGGCAGGCCGGCGGCCGGGCTATTGTCGATTGCCAGCCCAGTGGCTGTGGTCGGGACGCCAATCGTCTGTCCTGGTTGGCGGCGCTCAGCAACATCGCCATCATCGCTTGTACCGGCTTTCATCGCCGCCTGTACTATGCCCCCGATAATGGCTTATGGGCCATGTCGGCCCGGGAAGCTGGCGACTTTTTCATCGACGAAATCCAGCATGGCCTGCTAGAAACCCGGACTGGTCACCGCCTGGTAAGACCAGGTTTCATCAAGATCGCAGCCGAAAAAAGCCTGGAAGAATCGCCACAGGCCCTTTTTGAAGGGGCTGCGGCCGCTTGCCTGGCGACCGGTCTGGCCATCGAAATGCATACCGAACGAGGAGCCGCAGCCGAGGAATTTCTGGCTTACTTCGTCGGTGAAGGCGTGCCGGCCAACCGCCTGGTATTCTGCCACATGGATAAACGACCCGATCCTGGTCTGCATCGTGAACTGGCCGAAGCCGGTATTTTACTGGAATATGACACCTTTTTCCGACCCAAATACCAGCCTAATCATTACCTCTGGCCCCTTCTAAGCCAGATGCTCGACGCCGGCTACGGGACCCACGTTGCCTTGGCCACTGATATGGCCAGTATTAACATGTGGCAGCAACCGGGGCCGGTCGCTTTTCTCACCTATATCAAACCATGCCTGGAAACACAGGGTGTTGACCCAAATACATTGCAGCAATTGCTGGGCGCCAATATCACCGGCCGCCTGGCCATTCAAGAACAATAGGGAACATCATGAAAACCGTGCCTTTTTCTTTCGATTTGCGCTCACCTGATTTCATCCCATCAACATATGACAACCACATCAAGCGCACCCTCAGCGCCATGAAGGGCCAATACCTGGATCAGCAAGCTTACAACCAACTGCTGGCCCGGGACGATGCCCTGCTGTACGAGGTCTACGAGATCAAACGGCCGAAAGTAGCAGGCGAGTTACTGCATGGCATCTCCATCGTTCACCCTGGCAAAGTCGGCGACGAGTACTTCATGACCAAAGGCCATTTCCACACTGTGTTGGACACGGCCGAAATCTATTATTGCCAGAAAGGCCAAGGATATATGGTCATGGAGACCCCGGAAGGCGACTGGGCGGTCGAACCGCTCTTTCCCGGCCGTGTCCTCTATGTCTTGCCTCGTTGGGCTCACCGATCGGTCAATACCAGCGCCGGCGAAGATCTCGTCACCTTCTTCGTCTACCCCGGCAACTCTGGGCACGACTACGGCACCATCGAGGCCCAGGGCTTTCGTAAATTAGTTATCGAGTGCGATGGCCAGCCAGCCATCATCGATAATCCCCGTTGGTACCAGCCAGGGCGTCGGTACTCACAAGAGCGTTTGTCCCAGCCGGAAAACCGATGATGAAACCCTTGTCAGCATGTCACATTTTAGTCACGCCCACTTCCTATGGCCGTAACGATTACCGGCTCAAGAGCGAGCTCGAGACCCTCGCCGGACGAGTGACTTACAACACCACCGGCAAATCGCTCGCCTCTGAACAACTCCAGGATCTCTTGCCCGACGTCGACGGCTACATCGCCGGTCTGGACGCCATCGATTCGGCCGCGCTCAGTGTCGCCTCGAATCTGAAGGTGATTGCCCGCTATGGCGTTGGCCTTAACAACGTCGACCTGGAAGCGGCACGGGGCCAGGGCATTATGATTTGTTACACGCCTGGCGCCAACTCCAAATCTGTCGCCGAATTGACCATTGGCTTGATGCTGAACCTGGCCCGGCCCATATTGGACGCCGCGACTCAAACTCGCCATGGCGATTGGCCCCGCACGCACGGGATCTCGCTGGAAGGCAAAACTATCGGCCTGATCGGTTTAGGTGCTATCGGTAAGGAGGTAACCCGCCGCCTGGCCGGTTTCGACTGCCGGATTTTGGCTTATGATATCGCCGTCGATCCAGGCTTCGCCGGCGTTCATGGGCTAGAAATCGTCGATCAGGAGAGTCTACTGCGCCAATCGGACATCGTTTCCCTACATTTGCCGGCCTTACCCCAGACAATGGGCATGGTCAACGCCGCCTTCCTGGCGACTATGAAGGCCGGTTCCTATTTGATCAACACCTCAAGGGGTGAATTGGTGAACGAAGCAGCCCTATTCCGGGCATTGAGTTCGGGCCATTTAGCCGGGGCCGCTCTTGATGCTTTTAGCCGTGAACCGCCCGGCGCCAAAAACCCCTTACTCACCTTGCCCCAGCTCATCGCCACGCCCCACATGGGCGCCCATACCGACGGTGCCACCAATGCCATGGGCTGGATGGCTTTAAGAGATTGTCTGGCTGTGCTGAAAGGAGAAAAGCCGGCCCACCCTGTTGAATGAAGAATTATCAAAGAAAGCAGACTTTAATCAATGATACACTGGGTTTGCACATTTTGCGTGTCATTCCCCCACCTTCATGAGGGCAGGCTCCGCGTAGGTGGGAATCCACTTTTAACAGTAAGATGGATACCTACCATCGTTTATCCTCGCGCAGGCGAGGGCAGGTATGACAGATAGAGAGGTCACAACTTTTCTGCAAAAATAGTGAATGATTGTAACCGGAAGCAAAATCATGGAAGAATATGACATCGTAACCAAAGAGGTCCCAACATTTTATTTTATCGGCGTTACCACGAATAAATCATCCATCATGAACGTTTTCCCCTTATGGATGAAAGAACTGGGTCGACCAGAAGTGATCATCGAAGGCATGGACTTGAAAATCCACGACAAACCAGAAGCCTATAAAGCGGCCGTGGCCCAGATCAAATATGATCCTTTGTCCTTGGGCGCGCTGGTCACCACCCACAAGATCGACCTCTACGAAGCGGCCAAGCCCATGTTCGAATATTTCGATCCCTACTCACAGATCACCGGCGAGCTTTCTAGCATATCGAAGTTAGACGGCCGGCTAGAAGGCCATGCTAAAGATCCCATCACCGCCGGTTTGAGCATGGATCATATCGTCGGTGAGAATTATTTCGGCCGTACAGGCGGGCATGTCCTCTGCTTCGGCGCCGGTGGCTCGGCCGTATCTACTGTTCTTCATCTGATAAACAAGGAGGCTAAGGGCGATCGACCGGATCGTTTCATCGTCGTCAATCGGTCCCAACCGCGTCTCGATCGTTTAGAGGAAATGGTCGATACTTTGGATACCGACATCGAGCTAGAATATATCCGCAACCAGGATCCCAACTTCAACGACGAGATCATGGCCAACTTGCCCGAAGGCAGCATCGTTATCAACGCCACCGGCATGGGCAAAGATATTCCCGGTTCGCCCATATCGGACCAGGGATTGTTCCCAAAAAACAGCATCGCCTGGGAATTCAACTACCGGGGCGAACTTGACTTCATGCACCAGGCTCTTCGCCAGGCGGAATCACGAAATGTGTTTGTCGAGGATGGCTGGGTATACTTTTTGCATGGCTGGACCCAGGTGATCGCCCAAGTCCTGCAAATCGATATCGATGACGAGTTGTTCGCTCGGCTTGATGAAGTAGCGGCAACAACTCGTCAATAGGATCAGATTAGGAGGTTATTCCATGAAAGCCCGTTTGGTTCCTCTATATTTCAAAGGCCGGGATGCCGATTTCGACGCCCAATTAGACAATCTGAAGACCTTGCTCTCAAGCCAGGCCGAGATCCTGGACCCTGTCCCTCTAGGCGGCTCCTTGCCAGAAGCCGAAGCTGTTCTATTTCCCCAGCTATTGGGCGAGGCCTACCGACGCCTGGCCGACTTCCAGGCGATCGATATTCCCGTCTTGGTTGCGACTTCCGAGTTCGGCATGGTCAACATGTGGGATTGGGAGATCGTCAGCTATCTTAGGACCGAAGGCATCAACATCGTCGCTCCCTACACTTTAGACCAGACGAAAAAAGCCTGCCAAGGCCTGGGTGTCAAGCGGGAGTTGAAGGAAACCAAGTTTTTAGTGTTCCAGGACACTCCCGGCGAGGGGATGCAGGGCGATATCTTCAAACGTTTTTACTGGTGGGAAGATGAGTGCGTCCAACGCATGATGACCAAATTCGGCATCACCTTGGTCAAGAAAAGCTTCAAAGAAATGGGCGCGACCGCCAGGCAAATCCCGGATAGTGAAGCAGAAAAGGTATGGGAACAATGGCAGCTGCCCACGGCCGGCATCTCTCAGAAACAACTCAATAGTGCTATCAAGGTTTATATCGCTATCAAGCGAGAGCTGGATCAGGATCCCGCCATTCGGGCTGTAGGCATTAACTGCCTCAACGAATCCTTCTATTCTGACTCGACTCCCTGCCTGGCCTGGAATATGTTATATGAAGAGCGGCAACTCATCTGGGGATGCGAGGGCGATACTATGTCGATGATGACCAAGTACATCCTCCATAAATCTCTCGACGTGCCCATCATGATGACCAATATTTATCCCTTCCTCATGGGCCAGGCTGCTCTCAAACACGAACGCATTTCGGCCTTCCCTGATGTTCCCGATCCTGAAGATCATATCCTGGTCGCCCATTGTGGTTATTTGGGAGTTGTTCCAACTTCTTTCGCCACCGACTGGGCCGTAAAATCCAAGGTCCTGGCCATCGTCGACGATAACGCCATTGCCCTCGACGCTCGCCTGCCAGAAGGCAATATAACCCTGGCCAAATTGCATCCCACCATGCGAAAATGGACAGTGGCCGAAGGCAGCTTGACCGGATATGAACAATACCCCGATTCTGACTGCCTCAATGGAGGCGTTCTCAAGATATCTGATGGTCAGAAGTTGTTGGACACTGTATCGTCTCACCATTACTTGCTGATGACCGGGCACAACCTGGCTGATATCCGCATGTTGTCCAAATTATTCAAGTTGGAGGTTGAGGAGATCTAGAGAGTCATGGTATGAAGATTTGAGAAAGAAACCATGACATTACGAAGGCAACCGTAACAGAGAGGCATAGCATGACCGTCCACCAAAAAGTCAGCCAGGCTTTTAAAGCCCAATTCGGCCAGTCACCAGCCGTGGTTGTACGGGCGCCGGGGCGCGTTAACCTGATCGGCGAACACACCGACTACAACGACGGTTTTGTCTTGCCCATGGCCATCGATCGCGCAGTCTGGATTGCTCTCCGGCCGCGCTCCGATACCCGGGTGCGCATCTATTCCCTTGATTATGATAGCCACGGCGACTTTGACCTCACCGACTTTGCCAAGGCTGATGACGGCTGGTTGGAATACATCAAAGGCACCGCCTGGGCCATGCAGCAAGCGGGTCAGACCCTATCCGGATGGGAAGGTGTCCTGGCCGGCGACGTGCCTCTAGGCGCCGGCCTCTCCTCTAGCGCTGCCCTGGAAATGGCCTCCGCTCGCGCCTTCACCGCCGTCTCTGACCTTAAGTGGCAGCCCTCGGCAATGGCCCTATTCGGCCAGCAGGCAGAAAACCATTGGGTGGGCGTCAATTGCGGCATCATGGATCAGATGATCTCGGCCGCCGGTCGAGCTGGACACGCCTTACTCATCGATTGCCGCTCACTGGAGACCGAAGCCGTGCCACTGCCTCCGGACAGCGTGGTCGTAGTGATGGATACGGCTACTCGCCGGGGTCTTGTCGATTCAGCCTATAATGAACGCCGGGCACAATGCGAGGAGGCGGCGGCCTACTTCGGCGTCAAGGCTCTGCGAGATGTCGATCTGCTAACCTTCGAGGCCCGGGCGGCCGGTTTGAATCCCCTGCCTCGAAAACGAGCCCGCCACGTCATCAACGAGAACGATCGAACCATGGCGGCCGTCGCCGCCATGTGGGCTGATGACGCCGTTACCTTCGGCCGACTCATGAACGCCAGTCACATCAGCTTACGCGACGATTTTGAAGTCTCCAGCACCGAGCTCAATATCATGGTCGAATTAGCCCAGGCCCAGGGCGGCTGTTACGGAGCCCGAATGACCGGGGGTGGGTTCGGTGGTTGTGCGGTGGCCTTGGTCTGCTCGACCCAGGTTGGCGAATTCGCCGCCGAGGTGACCGATGTCTACCAGTTAAAAACCCGGCTAGAACCCAATATTTATATTTGCCAGGCCACCAATGGCGCGGAACTCATTGCCGGATAGAAGCTTAAAAGCTACCATAAAGTAAGCTGAAGGTAATGGCTTGCACTTATCGACGATCTTTCAACTGTCTTGCGGTTCTTGATTGATGAACGATTCACTTTTACTTCTCCCGCTTCTGATAATCTTTTGCTCCGCCGTTTTGCCAGCTCTTTTTGCTTTACCGGCCCTGAACAAGCGATTAGCACAGGGGCGGCCGTCGATAGTTCAACTTACGCTCTTGCTGGCTTTGGCGCCCTCGGCCGCCTTCATCCTGCTCATCAGCCGTTTACCGGCCATAGACAGCGGCCTCATCCTGACCTGGTCCTTCACCTGGCTTCCCTCGCTCGATCTTTCATTGGGTTTGTACCTTGACGGCTTGAGCCTGCTTTTCAGCCTCATCGTGACTTTCATCGGCATCTTGATCGTCATTTACGCGGGCCAATATTTCAAGGGCGATTCCTCAGCCTGGCGCTTCATGGCCTATATTTTGCTCTTTATGGCGGCCATGCTTGGGCTGGTAATGGCCGGCGATGTCATCACCTTGTTCATCTTTTGGGAAATGACCAGCATCGTTTCCTACTTACTGGTCGCCTATAAATATAAAGAAAAGGAAGCTCGTGAAGGCGCGTTCAAAGCCCTGATCATAACCGGCGGTGGCGGCATCGCTCTGCTGGCCGGCTTGCTCTTCGCCAGCTATACCGCCGGTGGCACCTCTTACGTGGCCATTCTGAACAGCGGCGACGCCCTGCGCAACAGTCCCTTCTACCTGATAATCCTAAGCCTGATCGCCTTTGGCGCTTTCACCAAGAGCGCCCAGTTCCCGGCCCATATCTGGTTACCGGGCGCTATGAACGCCCCGACACCGGCCAGCGCTTATCTACACTCGGCAACCATGGTCAAAGCGGGCATTTATTTACTGGCGCGTCTCAATCCGGCGCTGGGTTTGACTGAGGCTTGGTTCCTGCTGCTCACCTCCGTGGGCCTATTCACCATGCTCACCG
>JAHEJP010000323.1 GCA_024638855.1 Chloroflexota bacterium | reverse complement strand
TTGGCCTGGCGGATGATTTGGTCAAACGGCAGTGGGGAGAGCGGCTGATACGCGGCTGGGATGACGGTTGGTGGAGTAAACCACTGGAGGTCGGTGCAAAAATCGCCCAATTGATCGGCGCTGGGCCAGACGAAGTCATCGTCTCCGATTCCACATCCATCAATTTGTTTAAATTGGTGGTGGCCGCCTTAAGAAGCCAGGCTAAGCGGCGTCACGTCCTGACTGACAACCTCAATTTCCCCTCGGATCTTTACATCTTGCAGGGCATCGTAGAACTGTTAGGCAACCGGCACCAGATAAGTATGGTATCGTCGGCCGATGGTATCTATGGGCCGGCCGATGCCATTCAGACCAGGTTGGATGAAGACAGCGCTTTGCTGACCCTCACCCATACGGTTTTTAAGAGCGGTTATACCTATGACATGGCGGCGATGACGGCCGCTGCGCATGAAGTGGGGGCGCTGGTCCTTTGGGACCTGAGCCATTCGGTTGGTTCTGTGCCTACTGATCTGAATGGGGCCAACGTAGATTTGGCCATTGGCTGTACCTATAAATATCTGAACGGCGGGCCGGGCTCACCCGCCTTTTTGTATGTGCGCCGCGATCTACAAGAGCGGTTAGGCAATCCATTAACGGGCTGGTGGGGCCAGAAGCGGCCGTTTGAATTCGCTTTAGATTACAGCCCGGAATCAGGCATGCAACGCTTTCAAACGGGAACGCTGCCTATGATCTCGCTGGCCTTGATTGAGCCGGGCGTTGACATGCTTATTGAAGCGGGTATGGAAGCCGTGCGCGCCAAATCAATCCGGCTTTCGGAATATCTGATCGGCCTGTGGCAAGAGTGGTTGGCCCCCTTAGGTTTCAGGCTCAATTCTCCCAGTGAAGCGGCCTGGCGCGGCTCTCATATCTCGTTGGGGCATGAAGAAGGATGGCGAATCACCCAGTGCATGATCCAGGATATGAACATCATCCCTGACTTTCGCGCGCCGGATAATATTCGCCTGGGCATCGCTCCCCTCTATACGCGCTTTGAAGATATTTATGAAACGGGATCCCGTATGCGGCGCATCGTCAGCGAACGGCTGTATGAGAAATATCCAAGTGTTCGATCGACGGTGACCTGAAAACGGTCAGCCTCATATCCTGCCCTCGTTAGGGCTCAATAACGCTTAGTGAGCCTCGATGATCACATCCTTGAGGATGATGCTCGTGGAGGAGTCTGGCCAATGGACGACCCACGGCTTCAGTAATATATGAGCCAGCGTATAACTAATTGGGACCACCGGCGCTTCCTGTACCAGCAGGCGTTCGGCTTGGCGGTACATGGCCATTCGTTGCCCCCGGTCAGTTAAACGCTGGGCGCCCTCCACCAGGGCTTCGTACTCTGGATGGCGCCAGCCGCTATTACCCAACCAGGAAGCGACCCGCAGGAAATTATCCGGATCTGGGTAATCGGCCGACCAAGCCATGACCATCAGCGGCGCCGGGTCGTTGTCTTGCCGGTCCAGGACCACGTTAAAATCTGCTTCCGTGATCCTGACCTTGATGCCCAGGTATTCTAACCATTGATCGCAGAATTCGCCGAATATATTACCCAGATTATGGCCTTTGGTGACCAGTAGTTCGAATTCCGGTAGATCTGTTATCCCTTGGTAACCGGCCTCGTCTAATTTCTGGCGAGCCTGGAGAGGATCGTGAGGCGTGGCTATGCTCGGCACGTGTCCTGGAAGACCACTTGGCACAAGGCCGCCCTGGGCCGGCAACTCGAGCCCCTTGGACAGCCGGCTGACCAGCCTGTCGCGGTCGATGGCCATAGCCATGGCTTGGCGTACCCTGGCATCATCGAAGGGTGGTTTCTGGCAATCAAAGAATAGGTGCAGCGTACTATTCGATGGGAACGACCGGTAATCATCCGGGTGCAATTGGATGAGTCTGCTTCCTTCCTCCCAGGATCTGTCGAAGGGAAACATGCCGTCTATGGCATCCTCATCATAGGCAACGATGGCCTCGTCCTGGGACATAATCACGAACTCCAGACGCGGCAGGTTGCCCTTGAAACGGCCGTGATAATCGGCCCTGCGTTCAAAGATTAACTGTTCCTCAGCCTGCCAGGCGCCCATCCGGTAGGGGCCGTTGCCGGTGAACTTGTCCGGTTCCAGCCAAGACGACCCGTGGCGTTCGAGTACGTGGCGCGGCAGCGGTTTGCACTGAGCCAGGGTCAGGATCTGCAAGAAATAACCACATGGCCTTTCTAGGGTGATCACCAGAGTCTGGTCACCGGTCGCCCGTACGCCAATCGACTCCGGGTCGTTTTCTTCTCCGCTGTGATATGCTTGTGCGCCTTTGATGTCGTACAGAATCTTAACCATGGGAACGTCGTTTTCTGGGACCAGGGTTCGTTTGATGGCGTACTCAAAGTCCTTAGCCGTAACCGGTAAACCGTCGCTCCACTTCACGCCGTCGCGCAGATGAAAGATGTAACGCGTCCCCCCATCCAGCACATCCCAACTAAGAGCCACATCCGGCACCAGTTCATCATTTTCGTCCAACTCCACCAGCCCGCTAAAGAGCAGGTCGATGCAAAGTATTGAATAGCCGTCGCCGGCCAGGGACGGATCCAGGTTGGCAGGCGAATCTTGGACCGGAAAACGTAAACCGTTGGGCGCATCGGGCAACATCTGACCCGCAGTAAATTCCACATCGGCGCGCTGTCTTTCGGCGAAGGCTTCCTCGTAGGCCTGACGAGATTCTTCAAAGGCCAGGGCATTGTGGTAGGTCAAGCCCAACTTCATCAGCGTCCGCGCCGCCTGCTGGTGATCCTCAAACTCGCGTAGGAAAATCAACGCTTGTTCATAGGCATCAATGGCTTCGTCATAGGCGTATACCTGGCGGGCCTCGTCGCCAGCCTGCAATAAGTACAGGATCGCCTTGTCGCCATCGCCGGCCTCGGCAAAGTAGCGGCCGAGCAGCGGCGCCAGTTCCTGCCTGCGGCCGGGAAAGGCTTCTTCTAAAGCCAGTGCCACCCGGCGCTGCAAGCGCTGGCGGCGTAGGGTGCTCAAGTTCGACAACAGAGTCGAGTGGATTAAGGCATGGGTGAAAGAAAAAAATGTGCCCCGGCCCAAACCCGGTCGCCGGACCTCCTCGATAAGCTGAGCCTGCTCAGCTCGTTCCAGCGCGTCGATCAACTCCTCTTCGTCCAGGTCACTGGCAACCAGCAACATCTCGTACTCAAAATCCCGGCCCAGCAGAGCCGCCAGCTGTAGCGTGCCTTGTTCTTCCTTCGACAGTTTGCTCAGCCGCGATTGAATAGTCACCTTGATGCCCTGGGGGATCTCTAGGGCATCCATCTCCGGCCGTTGCCAGCGACCATCTTCAAAATACAACTCGCCGCTATCGACCAGCGCCTTGCACACTTCTTCGATGAAGAAGGGGTTACCTTCGGTTTCACGGTAGATGCCGTCCAGAAACTCGGGCGTGATCTCCTCGGCAAATAACGTTTTTAATAAGTCGTGGGTCTGTTCCTTATCTAACCGGCCCAACTTAATCCGCGTCGCCAGCCGCTCGCGGTTCAACTCGTTCAGCATTTCCTGAAATGGCAAGTCCTCGTCTAGCTCGACCTCACGATAAGTGGCCACGATCAGAGCGCGACGCCGGTCAAGTCGCCGGGCAAGATGGCGCAGCAGCGTCAGGCTACCGCTGTCAGCCCAGTGAACGTCATCGACCACCAGTAACAGTTGGCCCTCTTGGGTCAAGGCTGCAAACCAGGTAACGATACTTTCGATGATTCGTTGTTGTTCCGCTTGGGGGTCCAACCGTTCGTTCGGCCGCACATCAGGGTAGGTGAGTCGCAACTCGGGCGCCAGGTTCAACAGATCGGCCAGCACCGGCTGGGGCAGATCCGGCCGGTGACCGTTCTTTAGCGAGAGTTCCACCATCTGAGCGATGGCCCCATAAGGCGTGCGTTCTTCGGCGTAACAGTAGCCGATTAGCGTCTTGCCCCCGGAAATCTCGGCGTAAGCGCTCAATTCGCGAACCATGCGCGTCTTACCGATGCCCGGCTCGCCGCTGATGAGCAGGAAGCGGCCTTGCCCCTGACCGGCCTCCTGCCATTGGCCCACCGCTTCGGCGAATTCTACTTCGCGGCCGATCATCCGGCCTCGTACCAGGCGGCTCAGTTGGGAAGCATCTGGCGGTGTCTGGTGCGTGTCTGCTGTGAGTGATAAACGCTCCAAGGTCAGGCGGACTTCTCCGGCCGAAGCCGGCCGATCTTCCGGCCGTTTATTTAGCAGGCGCACGATCAAATGATCCAGGCCCGGCGGGATACGCTCGTTGTAGGCGCTAGGCGGCACCACCGGTGCATGCAGATGCTGGGAGATGATCGCGGTCAGGTTGTCACCCTCGTAAGGCGGTCGCTTAGCGCTCATCTCGTAGGCTACCACCCCCAGAGCGTACAGGTCGGAAGCCGGGCTGGCCTCCTGGCCCAGTATGATCTCCGGCGCCAGGTAAGAAGTGGTGCCCATGAACGTCCCGGCCTGGGTCAGGTGGGTTTTGTCTGAGATGCGAGCCAGGCCAAAGTCCATCAGCTTGATCGCGCCGCTGTCGGTTAAGGCCACGTTCTCCGGCTTGAGGTCGCGATGGATGATGCCTTGTTCGTGGGCGACTTCCAGGGCGCTGCAGATGCTCTTCGTTATCTCAACGACCTGGTCGAGATCGACGATATCGCTTTCTTGCAGGGTCCTGCCTTCAACGAACTCCATGACGATGTAGGATACTGGTCCCGCCTGGCCTGGTATTTCGGCCGCGCCCACGTCATAGACGGCGACGATATTGGGGTGGTTTAGCCGGGCCGTGGCTTGGGCTTCTTGCAGTAGCCGAGAGCGGCCCTCGGATCCCAACCCGGCAGCCGAAACCACCTTGATAGCCACCGGCCGTTCTAGTAGCGTATCTTCGGCCCGGTAGACGACGCCCATGCCACCCCGGCCGAGTTCGGATTCAATACGGTAGCGATCTTGAATGAATGAACCGATCATTTGTGCTCGAATAGGCACCCTCCGGCGATTTCGCGGATCACTTTAGCCAGTAAGAGTTCTGTACAAGACCATTATAATGTGTCACGCTTTGGAATTAAAGAAGCGGTCAGCGGCCCGGAGATCGCCAGCGTCCGAAACGGCGTGATAGGGCCCACAGCAGAAGCAGCGGTCCGGTCATGGCCGCCCCAGTCGCAAAGCCAACATTCCGGCCGCCTATCAATGAGGCCGCCAGGCGATCGCTGAATGCCTGGTCATTGACCAGGTAGGTCCAAGTGGACGAGGGGCCGTGCAGACCCATCTTCTCGATGTCGAGGCCATCGGGGGTGAGTTCCAGGGAATCGAACTTTTCCAGCGCCCGTTCGTCGATGGCCTCGAGGGTACGTTTGAAGGATTCGGCCGCTAACTTCAGAAATTCGCGATAAGGGTCCAGCCCGCCCACTTCTGCTAGATGGATGCCATCCCGAATCTCCGTGACGGCCGCTAGGTGATGCGCCCAACAGTCGTCGATAGCCTGGAGCATCAGCCGCCGTTCGAGATCCAGCAGAAGCTCGTCTCCTAACGATCTTTTGAAGTTCTGGTGGACAGATGGCCGGCGTTCCTGAAATACGCTGGGGATGACCGTCCCCTCAAGCACTTGGCGACGCGATTCGTAAATGATGCGCCGCTGCCCCTCGAGGAAGTTGGAATAGCGCCAGAGGGTATGTCGAATATCGAAGTTTTGACCTTCGACGATGCGCTGGGCCCGGTCGACCTGGCGACGCAGGATAGGGCTATCTACCGGTTCCAAACGGGCGGCCGAACGCCAGCGCTTGGTGAGCGAATCGGCGATCCCTTGCTGTACTAACAAATCATCTTCCAAACTGATGAAAAAGCGGGATGAACCGGGATCTCCTTGGCGCCCGGCGCGGC
>JAHEJP010000034.1 GCA_024638855.1 Chloroflexota bacterium | reverse complement strand
AAGCGCATCTCGATAGAAGGCACGCCGCCAGGTATCTTGCTGTAATCATCCAGGCCCGTCGCCTTTTCTGCCTTGGTAAAAGGACAATGATCGGTGGTGACGACCTGTAAATCGCCATCGGTCAACGCTTGCCATAGAGCGATCTGGGTGTCCTTATCTCGAATTGGCGGCGAACATACTGGCAAGGCGCCATCCACTCCCGGTCGGTCGAATACTTCATCCGTCAACAACAAATATTGAGGACAACTTTCCCCGGTAACCGGTAAACCCCTTGACCGGGCTGATTTAATACGCTGGACGGCGAAAGGGCTAGTGACATGAAAGATATGCAGCCTACTGTTCGCCATTGAGGCGATATCGATGACTCGCCCAACCGCTTCTCCTTCCATTTCCGCCGGCCGGCTACGAGGATGCCAATGAGGGGACCTGTTTCCCTGGCCAAGATTGCGCGCCACTAACGTACAAATGACATCCCAATTTTCAGCATGGACAACAGGCAAGCCGTTAGACTGGCCAACCGCTTCCAATGCCTGCATCAATTGGCCATCGCTGAGGCAAAAACCATAGGCCATGTATAGTTTGAAGCTAATACAGCCAGCTTCATAGGCGGCCGGCACCTGGTCCAGGATGTCGATTTCTGACGGTCCCAGGGTCATGTGCAAGCCATAGTCGATGACGACCCGAGGATCCGCGAGTGCTCGCCGGGCTCGAACGGCCTGGACCATGGATTCATCTGGCTTGCGCTCGACGAAATCGATAATGGATGTGGTGCCTCCGAAGGCTGCCGCACAGGTGCCGCTATAAAAATCATCGGAAGAGGTGAAGTTGCCAATTGGCATCTGTAGATGAACATGGATGTCAACGGCTCCCGGCGTCACATACATACCGCCGGCCTCCAGGATTCGCTTTCCGTCCAGATCAGCGCCAATGGCAGCGATTTTTTGTCCAGAGACGCCCACATCGGCCCGGAATGTGGCCGAACTCGTTACAACAGTGCCGTTATTGATTACCAGGTCATACAGCATATCCAGCCTTCTTTCTGCTCAATTGCCGCTTTTCAAAATTGTACATCATGCTCATGGGCTGAGAAACTGGATAGCCCAAAGAGTCGAAGACCCGGGCCGTTATCAGCCATCACTCTGGACAACCATTGGCGTTGCGGCGGGCATCGTTTCGACCCGTAACTTTAGTCCCAGCAAAATCTGTCTTGGAAATAGATACTCCCCCAACATCAGAAAAGGCCAGGCTATGATTCTGATCGGCCACGGCCCATAACGCGCCCGAGTTCGCAACAACAGGCGGGTCTTATCCGGTCCGTATGGAACTAGATAGAATACCCAACTGAATTCTCCGTAGGGTTCGAGGGACGTATCGCGCAGGAATCCCGGGCCGATATATCGAAAGTGACTGTTTGAATGAAGGACTAGATATGCATCTGCCTTGAAATCCTCAACGGTAAAAAAGGCAGTGCCGGGTTCACCATCAGGAATGATATCCCCTTTCTCTATCTGTTGAAACTCTGGCAGAATCCGATCGGCGCTCGGCCGCCATTCAGATCGTTCTTTCTGCGGGACAATGACCTGCCAAATATACTTATCCATGATCCTGTCCCACTTTGTATCCGAATACCAGCCACCACGATGGTAGCCGGCCTGGACCAGCCAGGGCCAGATAGCGGCCGCTGGCGCCCGGATAGTTACCGCATGGTTCGTTTCATCCATGGGCTGGTGCAGCAAGTCGTCACCGGGCAACGACATCTCGATCTCTTCATCGGTGGCTCCCCAGCGATGGCCTAATCGATTCAAAATAAGGATTCCGGCCGTCGTCACCGTTAACCCAATCGCGATCTGTTTTCTCACTTGCGTTCGAACTCCATAAATTAATCAGCGCCTCAGACAAAGGATACTCATTCAAGACAACTAAAGTATAACATGGCCTAGAAAAACATGTCCGGTCGACCAAATGCTTCAGAGTGATTGACAAAGCCAATCAGCATGTATATCCTTCAAACTGAGACGGAAATCAAGGCCCAAATCCCTGTTGATACTCTTTGCCAGTTCAGGAGGCTAAGATGGCCCAAAATCGAGGAAAAAAGACCCAAGAGCCAACCAACAAAGCACGAACAAAAACCGAAAATAAAGATGAAGAAGTGCGCCAACAACAGGAGCAGACGTCAGATCTTGGGTTGACTGTGGGAGCCGAGCCTCCCACAGTCCATTCAATGGCCGACCAAGTAAAAAATATTTGGGGAACCGAAGCCCGGCAAAAAAGCCTGGCCAACATCCAGCGGCAATTGGGTAACACTTACGCTTCGATGGTAGCGGCCGAAGTACAGAAAGAGTCTGAAACAGATGGTCTGATTCAGCGCCATCCGGCGGGCTCAGACCTGGTGCCCGAGGCGCCAGAGGCGGTCGAGGGACTGGATGACGCCAGGAGGGGCGAAATGCCGGCTGCGCCTCAGCCGGGTGAAGGTGAAGAAGCCGAAGAAGCTGAAGTTGCCGACGCGCCGACTGCTGAACCAGAAACAGAAGCCGGCGCCGGTGGTGGCGCCGACGGTGGTGCAGAGGCTGAAGCAGAGACTGGTACCGAAGCTGGTACGGAAGCCGGAACAGAGGCAGGGACAGAAGCAGTCGAAGAAAGCGAAGCCCCACCTGCCCCGGTATTAGGTCCCACGATGGCCGTTGCTTTTTCCCAACAGGCGTTGCAGGATGCTTTTAGTGAAGTAGCCGGCCGGGACATCATCCCAGGTAATATCACCGTCGTGGCCAGTAGGGATGAGCTATATGCTGCCTATGACCAGTGGTGCATTGATCATAATGTCACCAACTCGGATACCGGCGTGACATGGGTGGCAGGTGATTTAGCCCGACGCAACGCTACCAGGGGCTTACGTACCAACGCCTTTGCCGAACCGGAACCCGGTACAAACATCTGGGTAGATGCATCGGGCACCGATCCCACAGCCACCGTCCACGAGATGCTCCACATCAATACCGCTAGTGGTTTCCGGGCGGCTGTAGGTGAAATCGTCAATGAAGGTACGACGCAACGACTGGCTGTCCGCGCAGTACAAGCCGCGGGAAGTTCGGTTGCCGGCTCGGAAAACACATACCAGAGAGAACAAGATGTCGTGGAAGGTATCGCCAATATCGTCGGCGACGAAGTGGTCACAAACGCCTACTTTAACGGGGCAGATAGTATGATCACCACCTACGAAGACCGGGCTGGAGAAAACACTTGGACCGCTTTGAAAGCCTTACTGGATGCCAGAAATTTCGATACAGCCCTTGCTTTACTGCGGAATTCTGGTTCCCAGGCAAGAATACGCCAGATCAATCGCCTATTAGCAGGCTGGGTCAGTGATACTGATTTGGCCGGAATCGAGGAAATATATACGAACAGCTCCACCCAGGAAAAGGAAGCCATTCGCGCGGCCGTCCTGCCACAAACTTATGAAGTCTTCTGGCGAAGTCGAACCCGAAGGCGTGTACGAGAAATCATTGAGGCCACCTAATGAGCGATAATGGAATAGTACAAAAGATCGCCGATCTAAAAAGCGAAAGTAAACGATTATTCAATGAGGCGCTGGAAAACCAGGGTGATAAGTCAGCCCGTTGGCAGCGTTCGCTGGAATTAAACGACCAGGTAAAGATACTCAGAGAAGAAGCAAGTAGCCTGACCGGACCTATCCGTTTAGAGATTGAATCGGGTCTATTGGAAATTGAAGGAAGCCTGATCTTTCTGCTTTCTGATCTGAACAAACCTGATGAGTTGCTGACCGAGTCCGAAACGCTGGAGCAAGCAGTTCGGCGACTATATAGCGAATCATATGAGCTGGCCAAGAACTTTGCCTTGAATAATGGGGACCGGTCAGTGATGCAACAACGGGGAACAGATTTAGACGACGAACTTGTTGATCTGCTGAAACGTGGCGGCCGTGATGACCCAGAGATGCAACGCCTACTGAGCGAAGCTAGTCTGGATATTGACTACGTGGTTCGTGCTGGCAACAGTCCCACCAGTACCCGCCTGGCCTACTATCTGATGGAATTACGCAGGTAAGCTTCTCGTTTTTGTTCGGCTCTTTAATAAGTGCTGGTTCAAGTATTTATAATCAAAGTCGACCAACTAAATCTCTAATACGCGTTACGTTCTCTTCAAAATCTTGCAGCAACGTGTATTTGTGGATAGAGCCGTCGCGAGCCACGATTTCCGCATATGCCTGAGAGATGGTCACAAATAGCATCTTCCGACGGTAAACTGGTTTTACCTCGGTTATATCATTCAGGGCTATCGATATGGGAAACGTTTCTTCAAGCGCCTCTTGTTCCCTAGGCTTCCACTTCCATACGTCCCGCATATCCCAAAGAAAGATGAGGCGTTTTGTCGTCAGGGTTGCCCTGACCCGCGTCAACGTACGCCAATTCTTGAACCAATAATAACCGGCTACGGACCATATCTCCTCTTCATCTTGAAGCTTGCGGATTTCAGAATGGTCGCCACCGCCAAAGCTGTCGGACGTTATCGATTCCGCGCTGGAATCGACGCTTTCTTCAAGCCAATCAATTAGCTGACCCAAACCAGCGTCAAAATCCTCGCCAGCATTAAAAACTGGTCGGCCGGCCAATCTCTCCTGCCATATTATTGGCAGGGAAATTGGTTGCACAATCAATGCTACGATGGGGATCTTATCCTGGTCGGCGACATCAATTTGCCGGCGAACAAGATCAGATTCCATACTTTCCGCCGAGATTAAGAGTAAAAACACATCGGAACGTTCGATGGCAAAAGTGGCCTGTCGCGATAAATTCTCATCAACCCGACTTTCGCCTAGCCAGGGCTTGTAACCGGCCGCTTCAAGCCTAGTAATGATCTTTTCGACTGCTTCCGTATGGGCGTTAACTTGACATAAATAAATATACTCAGTCACTTAAACCGCCTGTAGAATCGACAAAATGAATCGATGGTCATCTGTAGCCCATGCACCAAAGCAAGCTCCTAGATAATAAAGAAAAAGCCGCCTCATCATCAATTGAAGCGGCCTCTGTAGTCGGGGTGACCGGAATTGAACCGATGACCTCTCCGACCCGAACGGAGCGCGCTACCAAGCTGCGCCACACCCCGAATACAATCGAAATTATAAGACAAGCTGGTTACTTTGCAAGCCCCTTAGGCACTTTGACTCTCAGGGTTGGACCAGTTTCTGTGCATTGGCTATGACCTATGCCTTGTCATATAATCACCATTAATGGCCAAAGCCCGACAACAGGGTCGTCAAGGTAATCGACCTCTGAGCGTAACTCTTTTGACCTGGGGGGTTCTGTTACTTGGACTCGCGAATGTGTGGCGGGCAGTGGCTCTGTTTAGACAAAGCAACCTGTTGCTTGACCTAGGCGTATCTCTCGATCCAAGATTGCGGATGCTTGTCGCTCTAACCTGGGCGTTGGTGTTTTTATCTATTTCGCTATCTATATGGAGGAGATGGAAGGTAACGCGATTTTTGACGCCCATTCTTTTAATTCTTTACGCAGCCTACCAGCTTGGCCTAGTTCGATTTTTTAGCCAAACTTATAAGGTCAATACTAACTGGCAGGTCGACAGCGGGCTCCATATAGCGGCTCTAATATTCACCATTTGGGCTCTTAATCACAAGAGTGCCAGACAATATTTCGACTAAGCCAAGAACAATTGGTTTTAGCCAGTTTAAAGATTCTTAGCGCCAGATCACTAGTCGAGGATGAATATGGCGGATTCAAATATCGAAGAATTGCAACGGATACGAGCATTGTCCCAACAAGGGGGTGGTGAAGAACGCATCAAAAAACACAAGGCGGCCGGAAAAATGACCGCCCATGAGCGTATTGACCTCTTGCTGGACAAAGGCTCGTTTCGAGAAATCGATGCTTTCGTCATGCACCGTGAAACGAATTTTGGCATGTGGGATAGACGAATTCCCGGTGATAGCGTGGTCACAGGCTGGGGCACAATCGACGGCCGGCTCGTCTACGTTTTCAGCCAGGATTTTACGGTTTTCGGGGGAAGCCTGAGCATGGTCCATGCCGAAAAAGTCTGCAAGATCATGGATATGGCCATGCGCAATGGTGCACCCATCATTGGCTTAAACGATTCAGGTGGCGCACGGATTCAGGAAGGAGTGGTCAGCCTGGGCGGATATGCTGATATCTTCTTACGTAATACCTTGGCTTCGGGCGTTGTACCTCAGATAAGCGCCATTATGGGGCCTTGCGCCGGCGGGGCCGTCTATTCACCCGCGCTCACGGATTACATATTTATGGTCAAAAATACCAGCCACATGTTCATCACCGGGCCCGATGTTGTCAAAGCAGTAACAGGAGAAGATGTGACCTTTGAAGAACTTGGCGGCGCCATCACTCACAGCTCGGTCAGCGGCGTCGCTCATTTGGCCACCGAATCTGAAGCCGATTGCCTCTACCTTATTCGTGAACTACTGAGTTACTTACCATCAAATAACATGGAAGATCCCCCGTTCCGGTCGTCGAGCGACGACGCTCTACGAACTGAGGCGGCATTGGATACCCTGGTACCCGATAATCCTAACAAACCTTATGATATCAAAGATGCCATTCGATTAATCGTCGACAATAGCAATTTTTACGAGATTCAACCGGATTATGCGCAAAATATTGTCGTAGGTTACGCTCGCCTGGGTGGATTTCCGGTTGGCATTGTCGCCAATCAACCCATGGTATTGGCCGGCGTTCTGGATATCAACGCCAGTGAAAAAGCTGGTAGATTCGTGCGCTTCTGCGATAGTTTCAATATCCCACTAATCGTATTTGAGGACGTACCTGGTTTCTTGCCTGGTGTCGATCAGGAACATGGCGGCATCATTCGTCATGGCGCCAAATTGCTCTACGCCTTTTGTGAAGCGACTGTTCCAAAAATCACTGTCGTGACTCGAAAAGCCTATGGCGGCGCCTACTGCGTTATGAATAGCAAACATATTCGGGCCGATTTAAATTTGGCTTGGCCCACGGCCGAAATCGCAGTTATGGGCGCTGAGGGCGCGGTAAATATTATTTTTCGCCGTGAATTGGCCGAAGCTGATGATCCGGTTGCCCGGCGGAATGAATTGGTCGAAGAGTATAGCGAACGTTTTGCCAACCCATACGCGGCCGCCCGGCACGGCTATGTCGACGATGTCATAGAACCAAACCAGACTCGCCCCCGGCTCATTAATGCCCTAAACATGCTACAAAACAAGCGCGACAACAACCCTCCCAAGAAACATGGCAATATACCCTTATGAGCACCGATAAGTTATTACCCAAGCGATTCGACAAACTTTTGGTGGCAAACAGGGGTGAGATCGCCATCAGAATTATTCGTGCCTGTCGCGAATTGGGTATCGCTACCGTTGCCATTTACTCTGATGTCGATCGTAACTCACCCCACGTGCGTTTTGCCGATGAGGCTTTCTATATCGGTCGGCCGCCAGCGGCTCAAAGTTACCTGGTTATCCCAAAACTTATAGAGGCTGCCAGGCAATCAGAAGCCCAAGCAATACATCCAGGCTATGGATTCTTGGCTGAACGAGCCGAGTTTGCCCAGGCCTGTCTCGATGCTGGCCTGGTATTTGTGGGACCGACCCCGTCGGCGATCCAGACGATGGGCGATAAGCAACAAGCTAGGCAAACTGTTCAAGCGGCCGGTGTACCAGTTGTACCGGGTACAGAACCGGGAATGAGCGATGATCAACTCATTGCAGCGGCTCCAAAGATTGGTTTTCCACTATTGGTGAAAGCAACTGCTGGCGGCGGCGGTAAAGGTATGCGTTCCGTAGACGAGCTATCGCAGCTACAAGGCGCCCTAGCAGCTGCCCGGCGAGAAGCCCAGTCAGCTTTCGCCGATGGCACAATCTATCTCGAAAAGATGATTTCCGAAAGTCGCCATATCGAGATCCAGATATTAGCCGATATTCATGGTAATTACATCCACCTGGGCGAGCGAGAATGCTCCTTGCAGCGCCGCCATCAAAAGGTGATTGAAGAAGCGCCCTCGTTTGTAGTAGACGACGCAATGCGCCAGCGAATGGGCCAGGTGGCCATCGCGGCCGCAATATCGGTCAATTATGTGAGTGCCGGCACCGTCGAATTTTTAGTAGATCGGGAGAAGAATTTTTATTTTTTGGAGATGAACACCCGCGTCCAGGTCGAACACCCGGTCACAGAACTCGTCACGGGCGTGGATATTGTCCAGGAACAATTAAGGATTGCTCGCGGCCGGAAATTGCGTTATGGCCAGGACGATATCAAGGTGCGCGGTTGGGCCATCGAGTGCCGGATCAATGCCGAAGATCCTTATAATGATTACCTGCCTTCAACTGGCACCATAACCACCATTCGCCTACCAACTGGTCCAGGGGTGCGAGTGGATACGGGCGTTTATCCAGGTTATGAGGTAACGCCTTACTACGATCCGCTCATCAGCAAATTGATTTGTTATGGTGAGACCAGAGGCGAAGCCGTTCTACGAATGCGACGAGCCCTCGAGGAATATCGGATCATGGGCGTCAAAACTAACATCCCTTTCCACCAACATATGATGGATAGCCACCGCTTCCTTTCCGGGCAATTCGATACCAAATTTGTTGAAGAACGCTTCAGCATGAGCGAGCGAGAAGCCCCAGATGCTTTACAAGCAGCGATATTAGCCACCTTGGTCGCCCACCGTCAGGGACAGCAAGCCAGTCAAATTGTCGCTCCGGGCTCGCGTGACACCAGCAATTGGAAATGGCTTAGCAGGTGGGAGAGGCTACAGCGGTGAAATACATAACCAGGGTTAGCAACCAAGAATATACCATCGAAATCGACCACGAAAACCAAATATTGGTTGATGGCCAACTGTACTACGTTGACTTTCACCAGCTGACCGAAGGCGGCATAATATCCCTGTTGTTAGATAATCACTCGCTGGAAGCCATCGTTGAAGAGCGAGATCAAGACTGGGAAGTACTCATCCATGGAGAACTATATACGGTTAAAGTCCAAGATGAGCGAGCTTACCGGCTGGCCAAGGCGCGTGGTACAACGACAGAAGTTACTGGCGAAGCGACCATCAAATCGCCGATGCCAGGCCTCATCATCGCCGTTTTAGTCGAAGTAGGGCAAGTTGTTCAAAAGGGAGATCAGATCGTTATTCTTGAATCCATGAAGATGGAAAACGAACTCCGATCCCCACGCGGCGGTCTGGTCAAACAGATTATGATAGAGGCTGGTGCAAGTGTAGAAAAAGACCAGGTGCTGGTTTCAATTGGAGATGAAATCTGAGTTGTTAACCGTGAGTCAAAATAAAAGCTCAACTTTAGAAATTGAAGTCAAATTTCTTATACCCAATCTATCCATAATTCGAGACCGACTTCTGCAGTCAGGAGCAGCTCTGTTAAGGCCTAGGACCTACGAACGCAATATTCGCTACGACAATGCCTGGGACGGATTGATGTTGCAAGGCAAACTACTACGTCTACGTCAGGATACCGATGCCATCATCACTTACAAGGGCCATCCTGAGGAAGATATTTCTACGGAAGTCAGAATCAGGGAGGAGCTTGAGATGATGGTCGAGGATTTTGATACGGCTGCGGCGATCTTCGAGCGTATTGGATTCGAACCAAGACAGGTATATGAAAAGTATCGCGAAACATATGAGATAGAAACGGTCGAAGTTGTGCTCGATGAAATGCCGTTCGGTGATTTTGTAGAACTGGAAGGAGAAGAAAGTTCGATTAAAACCGTCGCCCAGACATTACAATTGAACTGGGACCGGCGTATATTGACGAATTATCTGAACTTATTCGCCAGTTTGAAGGAATCTCATCATTTACCTTTTGTAGATTTGACGTTCGAAAACTTTTCCACCACAGATTATTCAGCAGCCAATATCTTGGACTATGCTTTCTCAGAAAAGCACGAGTGAATGAAACCGTTAGGAAAAATTGTTGATGTTAAACAAAGCGCAGGCACTTTCCGGTGAGATCATCCGGCTAAGACGAGATTTTCACCAAAATCCAGAGTTGAGTTTCCAAGAGTTCCGCACCGCCAGCATCGTGGCCGACATGTTAGCCGAAATTGGAATAGAAACAAAAACCGGCGTTGGCAGAACCGGCGTTATTGGCGATTTGGGGCCAGGAACGGGTCCAACAATAGCCATTCGGGCTGATATGGATGCTTTGCCTATCGACGAACAAAATGATGTGGTTTACAGATCGAAAAACCCTGGCGTGATGCATGCTTGTGGTCATGACGCCCATACGGCGATCCTTTTGGGCGCCGCCCATCTCCTACATCAAAGTTTCCTCGAAGAAGAGTGGCGAGGCAATGTCCGCTTGATATTTCAGCCATCCGAGGAATTCTTGGACGAGAACGGCATCAGTGGCGCCACAGCAATGATCGAGGATGGTGCGCTCGAGGGAGTTGACACGGCAATTGCTTTACATGTCTGGTCGGATTTTCCCGCCGGCAAATGTTACTTTCACGACGAATATAGCCTGGCGGCCGTGGATACATTCAAAGCCTGGCTGCGAGCGCCCGGTAGCCATGGCGCATATCCACATCAATCCAAAGACCCGTTGTTCATCCTCGCCCCGGTCCTCACCGCTATTTATGGCATTCCCTCGCGCCGCATCAATCCATTACGGCCATCGGTGGTCAGCTTGGGTCAGATTCACGCCGGTACAGCACCCAATGTCATACCGGATGAAGTTTTTCTCGAAGGAACGCTGCGGTCTTTCGAACCCGCTGTACGGAAACAATTGCAAATTGAAGTCGAGAGGGCTTTCCAGATCAGCGAGGTGATGGGCGGCGGTTACGAACTCGAGCTAGCCTTCGGCTATCCGGCTATGTTTAACGACGTCGGTGTTAACGGGTGGTTGCGATCTGTCGCTGGCGATTTGCTTGACCCGGATGCCATACAAGAAGCCGAGTTCGGTATGGGCGCTGAGGATTTTGCCTACATGACCGAAGTCGCCAAAGGCGCCATGTTCATGCTGGGTGCGGCCACTCCAGATGGTGTCCACCGCGGCCATCACACCAACAATTTTGATATCGATGATTCGATTTTGCCTGTTGGCTCGGCCATCCTAGCCGAAACCGCACGACGATTTGTGACCGGGCAACTACCATGATGGCAACAACGTACCAGACGAAAGTTAGCCATTACTGTTACCGCCTTGTCACCTTTGAAAAGTATAATTAACCCATGACCGATCTCCAGGATGCGAAAAAAGAGTGGGAGCAAGGGATCCTCGAGCCATTATTGCAACGCCACCCCGAGCGAAAAGACGACTTTAGGACGACATCAGCTATCAACATCGAGCGACTTTACTTGCCGGCCGATGCGGATCAGGACTATCTGGAGAAACTAGGCTTCCCCGGCCAATATCCCTACACACGGGGGGTACAGCCAACCATGTATCGTGGCCGTTTTTGGACAATGCGCCAATACGCAGGTTTTGGTTCTGCGGCCGAATCTAACGAGCGTTACCGTTATCTATTAGATCAAGGACAGACTGGTCTATCCGTCGCCTTCGACCTACCAACACAGATTGGTTACGACGCCGATGATCCCCTGGCCGCCGGCGAAGTTGGCCGGGTTGGCGTCAGCATCTGCAGCCTCGACGACATGGCTATCCTCTTTGACGACATACCACTCGACCGGGTCAGCGTCAGCATGACCATCAACGCGCCAGCGGCAATTCTGCTGGCCATGGTCATCGCAGTTGCAAAGCGCCAGGGCGTTCCATCAAACAAACTTCGAGGTACTGTACAGAACGATATATTGAAGGAGTACATCGCCCGCGGAACTTATATCTTCCCACCCAAACCTTCAATGCGCTTGATTACTGACTTATTTGAGTACTGCGCTCGAGAAGTCCCACGATGGAATACTATATCTGTCTCCGGCTACCATATACGTGAAGCTGGTAGTACAGCCGCTCAAGAAGTCGCCTTCACCCTGGCCAATGGCATCACCTATATTCAGGGTGCTATCGATAAAGGTTTAGACGTTGATGAATTTGCCGGACAAATTTCATTCTTTTTTAACGTTCACAATGACTTCTTGGAAGAGATCGCCAAGTTCCGAGCAGCCAGACGGCTCTGGAGCAAAATCATGCGCGAACGGTTCCAGGCAAAAAATCCTCAGAGCTGGCGGCTTCGTTTCCACACCCAGACGGCTGGCAGCACGCTAACTGCCCAGCAACCAGAAAACAATGTCGTCCGCGTCGCGATACAAGCCTTGGCGGCAGTTCTAGGAGGCACTCAAAGCCTGCATACCAATGGACGAGATGAAGCCCTGGCTCTTCCTTCTGCAGAAGCGGCTCGCATCGCGCTCCGCACCCAACAAATCCTTGCCAATGAAAGTGGCATAGCCGACACAATCGATCCATTAGCCGGATCTTATTATCTGGAATATCTTACCGACGAACTGGAAAGGATGGCCCTGGTTTATATTGAAACCATCGATGAAATGGGCGGGATGCTGCCGGCTATCGATACTGGTTTTATCCAGCGTGAGATCCAGGATGCAGCCTACGCCTATCAACGGTCATTGGAGTTGGGTGATCAGATCGTAGTCGGCATCAATCGTTTCCTAGAAGAGGAAGAACTGGCCATCGATCTTCAAACCATCGATCCTGCAATCGAATACAACCAGCATAATAATCTGTCTGATCTTCGTAGCCGCCGCGATAATCTCCAGGTCGAATCTTCTCTCTCCCAGTTGGCAGCCGTTGCTCAGAGCGATAAAAACTTGATGCCCCACTTCATAGAATGCGTTGAAAACAACGCTACTTTGGGGGAGATTTGCCGTATCTTACGCCAAGTTTGGGGTGAATATCAGCCCAACGCCACTATCTGAATTTAGGATGGTATTCAGTCGAGTTTAGAGCTACTATGATCAAAAAAATCAGCCATATCGCCATAGTCGTTCCCAACCTAGAAGACGCATTGGGTTTCTGGGTTAACACTTTGGGACTTCCCTTGAGCCATGTCGAACATGTGCCGGATCAGGATGTAGACGTCGCCTTTATGCCCTCTGGGGATAGCGAAATTGAGCTCTTGGAGCCAATTAGCGCAGAAAGCGGTGTCGCCCGATTTTTGCACAAACGAGGTCCAGGCATTCACCACATCTGTTTCGAGGTGGATGATATAGAGCAGATGCTCAAGCGAATAAAAGACGCTGGAGTTCCACTCATTAATGAAGAACCGACCATTGGCACCGGCGGGAAGAAGATCGCTTTTGTGCATCCTAAAGGCACCGGTGGCGTTTTAGTCGAGTTATACGAACTAACGCCTGAGGAATCAGCCCGCCGCCTGGAAAGATTGGAAGATATGCGTCGGCGCCTGCGAGAAGGCCGCCGAATCTATGCGGCCGGTATCCGCGCCTTCCTGACAAGGTTACGACCCCAATCAGGATTCAATACTGGAAACGGGTCAGATTCACAGAACTAATAAAACAACTAACGTATGTAAACCGGGCTCTGTTGAAATTTGCTGCTACGTTTTAGTGCGCAAGTTATTTCTGAAACTTCTACATCAGATAAGAATCAATTTTACAGTCTACCTTATGAAAAATGATCACCAATCGCCACTTCAACTGCCCATACCCAGGCGGTTTGAGGTGAAAGGAGTAAACCATGACAATTAATCGTGTTATTGCGATCGTCCTGGATAGTGTCGGTATCGGCGAGGCACCCGACGCGGCCGCTTTCGGAGATGTGGGCAGCCACACGCTCGGTAACATCGGAAGAGTCGTTGGCGGCCTGCAACTGCCGCACATGGAAAGCATGGGGCTATCTAATATCGCCATCGTGCAGGGCCTAGTCCCGCAACGGATGCCAACCGCATGTTACGGCAAAATGGCGGAAACATCGGCCGGTAAGGACACTTCTACCGGTCATTGGGAACTTATGGGTATTAGGCTGGACAAGCCCTTTCCAGTTTACCCTGATGGCTTTCCTCCTGAAGTGATGGACCATTTCGAAGCCGAAATAGGCAGAGGCTGGCTGGCCAATTATCCGGCCTCGGGCACGGTAATCATCGATGAGCTAGGAGAAGAACATATCCGCACCGGTAAGCCCATCGTCTATACATCAGCTGACAGTGTTTTTCAGATCGCCGCCCATGAGGAAGTCATCCCCATCGACGAATTGTACCGGATATGTCGGATTGCGCGTGAGATATTGCGAGGCAAACATGAGGTCAGTCGGGTTATCGCCCGACCTTTTGTGGGTAGCCCCGGCAACTTTGAGCGCACGGCTAATCGGCACGATTTTTCGGTCTTGCCCCCACAACCTACGATCCTGGATTCGCTGAAGAGTCGTGGGTTTATGGTCTATGCAGTGGGCAAGATCGAGGACATCTTCGCTGGACAAGGTATTACTGAGGCCGTCCATACCAAGAGCAATATGGATGGCGTGGATAAGACCCTTGCTGCCATGCATGAGCGTCGCGAAAAGGGGTTGATCTTCACCAACCTGGTCGACTTCGATGCGAAGTTTGGTCATAGAAATAATCCGCAGGGTTACGCCGACAGCTTAGCTGAATTCGATCAACGTTTACCCGAGATTACAGCCGCATTGGCAGACGATGATGTACTGGTCCTGACAGCTGATCACGGAAATGATCCGACTACACCTGGTACTGACCATTCGCGTGAGTATGTACCCATCCTGATATACGGCACGCCTGTGCGCAAGGGTATAAATATTGGCGTGCGTGAGACATTCGCAGATTTGGCGGCCACGATTGCTGAAATCCTGGAAATTCAATTGCCGCCACAGGGCAGTAGTTTTAAATCTCTGATCTTAGCCTAAGGAGCAGGATAAACTTATCCGCTCGCGGCCAGTCTTTTGACCCCGTTGCCACCGGGTAATCTGAGAGCCAATCGTCACGAGTAGAAACTACGAATGAATTCTTGACCAGCATTTAAGGCGCTCAAGAATTCATTCAGGCGTACACTGATATTGTGCCGTAAATTGCCATTATCCTAGGTTCCGGCTTAGGCGACTTAATCGATGCTATGGAGTTGGAAGCGACTTTTCTGCATGCCGAAATCTCGGATTTTCCTATTTCTACCGTGGAGGGTGATGCAGGACGACGAAAAGTGGACCCAATTTCCAGACTCTTCCGCAAGTTTCGTGCTGTTTGACTGGGATCGCGTTCTGAGACATCGTCATTCCAAACAGCACAAGTGTGCGGCGGAAGTATTCAACGAACTTCATGCATAGTCAGCACCAAAGATGCGTAAGAACCAATTTCCAAGACCACAAATCGAAGAATATAAGGTGGATAAGCGGATCATAGAAACGATACTCTGACGGCAAAGTGAACGTCAGCAAGTATGCAAAACTGAACCAATTCTTGGTCTGAGGGATATTCCCATCAATTCTCCACATCCATTTCAAACACCAGTCCCTGCAGCAACGCTGGTGTGACCAAGGTGTTTGGGAACCAATGTTAAACCACTTCGCCGACGAGTTGGATATGGGAAATGGTCTGATTGGGCACCATCGTTTGCCCACACCCCTGCGCGGCTAGCACTCCAAAAAAGTGGTGGTCAGGTGAACCAGGCATTGGGATATAGTCTGTGCAGCTTCAGCACCAAGATTCATGTCACGCAGGACCGATTCCATAGTTCTGATCTTGGACATTTCTCACTTGATTGGATTGATAATTGGGGCTTAAATAAAAGAAAGCCGCCCCCTTGGGGGGAGGGGGCGGTTTTCTTATGCTCGCGGCGCCAGGAGGGAAGCACCTTGAGCTACATTTCGGGTTCAATGCCTTATCGAGGGAGGGACGGCATTTCCCTAATCTCGGTCAGAGCTGTTCCAGTCGCGTTTCTCTCGTGCCAGTTTGGGGGAGGAGTTCCTCTTACCTGACCAAGCTTAAATATAGTTTAGCCGAAAAAGATAAACTTTGCATTACTCTGGTCTTAGAGGAATATTAGAATAGGGGCAAAAACAGGCCTTAATTTAACATAAAACAACATCAGGGTGACATAACAACAGGTTATTGTGCGCTAAACGTAGGCCAGCCTATTTTTCCTTATCCTCAGTGAACAATGCCATCCATTCATCGACCTCATCGGACGACAATTTCCGTTTGCCATCCTTGAGCGTCACTGGTTCTAGCTTTTGGCGAGATTCCTCTTGCGGCGATTCCTCGGCGACGGTTGTGGTCTGAGGAACAGCTGAGGGATCACTTTCCCTTTCCACGATTTCATCCCGAACTGCTGAAGTGGTTTGGAAAATATCAAGCCACTCGCTCAGTTCCTCCTGACTTAGGTGGGGCTCCTCACTTTCTGTAGCTTTTTTCTCTTCCTTTATTGTCTGATCGCCGGAAATTTTCTGCAATTGTTTCGAAAACGTCTCGGAAGTCATGAATGGCATGCGGCGCGCTTTGGCTTCAGCCAAGATCTGCCTATCGCTCGTTACCAATGTAAATTCGGCCGGATTCTTAGCTTGGCGAATCCGGCTGATAAGCAAATCATCGGCATTACGCCCTTCGGACGCGAAAGTAGCCTTAACCTGGCCACGCGACATATAGCGCCAATTGCCACCTGGTAGCCCTCCATCAAAGACGATGGTTGCCTGGCGTTTGCGTCCAGCGGCCGCCCACTTCCTGAGCGAAAGGACGAGTTTTGCTTCGTCATTAGGATCGTCGAGAGAAATATCTGGCAATTGTGAAATAAGATTGTGGCCGTCAATCAGGTAATGCATGGGTCTTTTTCGTTACTTGCGGATTTTCACGGTAATTGTGAAACACTCGCCCCATTTCGACAACTTTTGCTCAAATAGGCTCAGCCCCGGCGTAGGAGGGTAACACCGGGGCTGAACAGTTGTTTGGCGACTTCAAATATAATCATAAATTAGAATCCTAAATACAGTCTGAATTTGTTATTAGTGCTTGGTAAGTGTCCTAGATTATGCCGCTATTATCGACGTCCCGGGACATAGTGATGAGTTCAACGCGCCTGGCCCAACCCAGATTATCCCAAAATGCGATAGCTTCTTGATTGTCTTCAAAGACAAAGAGGTGCCACTTCCGGATACCAATTCGCATCAGATTATATACACAGCGTGATACGAGAGACCGGCCGATTCCCTGCCGCCGATATGACCTACTGACGGCTAACTGATCGATATATCCTCGCCGGCCATCCTGTCCGCACAATACGACTCCAACTATTTCTTTCCCATCCCGGGCCACAAAGCTCAAGCCAGGATTGCGTTCGAGAAAGCGGACCAACCCCTCCCTCGAATCGGTATCAGCCACTTCGATTCCTTCACTCTTATGCCACAAGCTCCGAACAGCTTCGTAATCTTCAATCGTCAATTCTTGAATGACAATGTTCATTCCTGACCCCTCCTACTCTATCCAGGTTCATAGGTTATTTAAATATGCCGCCTCCACCCCATATTTTAGCATAAACCAGGCAAGTATTGCCTCCATTCCCATTTATGCTAATATCACCAGCGATACGTGAGTTTCCTTCGTTCTTGGCGTCCTGCAGTACGTGGTTTTCTATTAAGATCCGCCACAAACGCCGGTCAGGCAAGTGATAAGACAAGATTCCAAGATCAACCACTGAAACCGACTCAGAACTCTCTAGTGCCACAGGTGGTAAAAGCATGAATGATGTAGACCATAATCGAGCGAAAATTCTTGGTGGGCTTTTACAAGAAGCGCGAAAAAGAGCTGGTCGATCGATAGAGGATTGCGCCCAGGTATTGAGCATGTCGGCTGACGACTACGGCAGTATCGAAGGGGCAGATAGGAACATCTCGTTACCAGAGTTAGAAGTATTGGCCATCTACCTGGAAGTTCCAATGGCTTTCTTTTGGGGAAGCAAACAATTGGAGCAGGGTCCAAAGATTGATTATGCACTCTATACGAACTTGCGCCAAAAGATCATTGGGGCTCTATTATTGCAGGCCAGGATCCAGGCTGGTCGCACTCAGGAAGAGCTAGCAGTCGCCTTGGATAGCACACTTGAGCAGATTGATGCTTATGAAAGCGGTCTCGAAGCCATTCCGTATTTTCAACTAGAAAAATTGGCAAGCGACCTGGCTTTGCCTCTACATTATTTTGCCAATGAAGAACATGGTCCTTTGGCAAAATATGAAGCTGAATTGAAGATGGAAGAACGATTCAGGGAATTACCAGCTGAAGTCCAAACTTTTGTTGTAGAGCCTATTAACCTGAGCTATCTAGAAACAGCTATTCGCTTGAGCAAGACGGATGTAGTTAAGTTGCGAGCTATTGCCGAAGGAATACTTGATATCACTTTGTAAGCCTTGAAGCTGAGCGAACCGGTGCGCCGCTTTATCCTTCCAGTGGCCCTGCTTTTACTTGGATTAGGGCTGCTCCTCGTGTATTTCATTCAGCGGGGTCCATTAACCAAATCCAATCAGTTAGAGAAAGTCCCGGAGCCGAATTCGCTGACCACAAGGTCACAAAGTGATCCATTCGAGGATCGTGCTGGATCTTTGAAGACTGCAGAAATTATTCCGCAACGGACTCCTTTACCAGCCTTTCCCACACCGACTATAGGATATGACCAGTTGCCGACTCCAAGACCCATGACCAAGGCAACGATCACACCTTTAGAGATTAAAGCAATTCCCGGCTCTTGCACTTTGCCTGATTGTTTGTCACGTACAGGTGTGAGCGGTCAGTTGGACATGGTCGATGCTGCATACCATGCCGGACTACATTTTGGTAATTACTTCAACTGGTGGACAGAACCCGAACCTCCAGCCCTGGAGGGTGTGGAATTTTGGCAAACTATTGGCATTTCAGATGCTGGATTCGACCTGCCCCTCGATATCATTGAACTCGCCCTTAAAAACCAACCCGGTTCCACCTGGATCATCGGCAACGAGCCGGATATCACCTGGCAGGATAACGTCGGTCCTGAGCGATACGCTGAGATATACCAACAAGCCTATGCGTTTATCAAGGAAGCGGACCCAACTGCCCGGGTTGCTCCTGCTCCGGTTGGGCAACCAACACCGCTCCGGCTTGCATACCTGGATCGCGTCTTGGGGGCTTACGAAAAGCAGACTGGGCAGCCATTACCGGCCGACATCTGGACCATTCATGCCTTCATCTTACGCGAGGAATCCGGCGGCTGGGGCGTAGGTATCCCCCCAGGGATGACTGAAGATCGCGGGCGGTTATACGAGATCCAAGATCATGACGACTTGGAGATTCTCCGCCAGCACATCATCGAATTCCGAGCCTGGATGGCCGCGCGTGGCTACCAAGACCGGCCTCTGGCCGTCACCGAGTTTGGGATTCTGCATCCCAGTGACTATGGCTTTCCGCCCAAGGTCGTCATCGATTTTATGCTGGGTGCTTTGGAAATTTTTTCAACAATCGCCAACGATACGGGCTACAAGGCCGACGATAACAGGCTGGTGCAATGGTGGTTCTGGTATAGCGTCTACGATGGCGGTGACTTTCCTACCGGCAACCTCTATGATCCTCAAAGCGATCAATTGACTGAAATTGGCCAGGCTTTCGCCGACTATGTTACTGACCATTAATGGCTACTAAGACGACGGTAGATACGCCGAACGCCCAAAAACTCTCTCTCCGCACCAAGTTCATATATGGTCTTGGCGATTGGGGGACTTCGGCCGCTTCGGCGGCCCGGAGCATCTTCTGGCTCTTTTATCTCGTAAGCGTCGTCGGATTACAAGCCGAATTTGCCGGCGGCATCTTGCTTGTCGGCCGGATCTGGGACAGCATCAATGATCCATTAATCGGTACACTGAGTGACAGAGTTAATAGCCGTTGGGGGCGTAGACGACCCTTTTTATTATTTGGCGCCATACCTTTTGGCATCTCATTTTTTTTGCTTTTTTTCAAACCACCCATCGGAAGTGATGTTGGCTTAATCCTATACTACGTCTTGGTCTTTCTTTTATTTGACACCATGTTTACGGTTATAAATGTCCCATATGCCGCTCTAACACCTGAACTAACAAGTGACTATGATGAAAGAAGTAGCCTGACCGGATGGCGCATAGCCACAGCCATCCTCGCCGCCTTGATAGCCGGGGCAACTTTTCGACTGGTAGCGGAGGATGTCATCGCCGCCAGACTCGTCGAGAATATGGGAGTTGAAGCTGCCCTCAGAATCGGATATGCCGTCACGGCCGCGCTTTGGGCCGTGTCTTTGACACTTGCACCCTTGATCGTCTTTTTTAACATTGAGGAACCCGAGTCCATCTCTCAAGAAACTGAACCCATCCGGCCAGTGAAAATGTTTGTAGAGGTTTATAAAAATAAGCCTTTTCGGTTGGCTGCAGCCATATATTTACTCACCTTCACCGCGGCCGATATCGTCACCGGTGTCTTCGTTTGGTTCCTCATCTTTTATGTCGGAGCTGAACGGGGCTTTGATAGCCTGGTTCTAGGTCTAGTCTTGGGCGTCGCCTTCATCACAATGCCGCTAACGGTCAAATTGATGCATAGATTTGGTAAGCGGACGACCTACATGGGCACCATGGCTATTTATACTTTGGTATTAATCATCATGAGCCAGATACCGCGAGGAGGGAATCTGCATGTGCTGATCGCCGCCTTATTCGCGGGCTTTGGATTTGGCGCGGCCAATGCCATCCCCTGGGCCATGTTAGCCGACGTCGTCGACGTAGAAGAATTAAATTCGGGTAAACGGCGCGAAGGAATATATTCCGGATATCTTGTTTTCTTAAGAAAATTTGCCGCAGCATTGGCCTTGTTTGTCGTAACCCAAGTATTGGCCGCGGCCGGTTTCCAGGGTGGTACAACAGGCAGCCTGGTCGTGATCGAACAACCTGAAAGCGCCTTGTTCGCCTTGCGAATACTTGTCGGCGTAGTGCCGGCTTTGTTATTATCCTTTGCTATCGTTTTCGCCTGGCGCTACCCTCTTAGCCGTAAGGTTCACGAGCAAGTATTACGGCAACTGGCCATCAGGCGAGCTGAAGCGGCCGAAGGATCATAGGAGTTTGACATTGGATTCCGTCCAACTTTATGCTATTGGAGATACAAGTCCCTCACAACTCCCCTTGCCGGCCCAAGGCAGAACGATTCATGATCTATTCGATGATCTGCCTATAGGTGTCTATACGGCTTTACGAACCTTCGAACACCAGAAATTTCTTCATCTGGAAGATCACCTGGAACGATTAGACCAATCGATGGCTCTGCTGGGTTGGGATTATCGACTAAATCGTTTAAGATTGCGTGAAGCTCTCCACCAGGTCACGACCAATTATCCTTTGCCAGACGCCCGCGTTCGCATCGACGTCCTAACCAGGTCTGCCCCCAATCTAGGGATTGGTGGCCGGGAACTGATCGCCTTATCACCCTTTGAACCCATTCCTGAATCCTATTACCGCCAAGGGGTGCGGGTGGACCTTGTT
>JAHEJP010000033.1 GCA_024638855.1 Chloroflexota bacterium | reverse complement strand
GGGTGAGGCAACGGCATTACTAAGAGCATTTACCAGTGATCTAAATATAACCTTGACCATGAGCCAGACTTTAAATGCCGATGGGTTTTATCTTTTTGAACTTAACGATGTGCCCCAGGACTGGTTCTTCCGGGTGTCTCTAACCCATGATGATGTGGAATTCGGCAGTGACTTTGGCCAGGTCACGTTCGACCAACCTGAATTGGATCTGCCTGTCACCGTCTACGATAAGACCAGCGATCCATCGCGGATCACCGTGCAGCAAATGCACGCTTTTTTGGATTTTAGCGAAGACCAGCTGACAGTGAGCGAACTTTATGTGGTTAGCAACGAGGACAACACCGTCTTCATCGGCGAGAGTGGCGATCCGGCCGGGGGCACTTTCGAGTTTACGGTGCCTGATGGTGCAGACCAGCTGATCTTCCAACGAGGTTTTGGCTCCATCGATTCTTTCATCCCGGCTACTGAAATTATCGAGACGGAATCGGGATGGGCCGACACTTTGCCCTTAAGACCCGGTCCTGGCAGCCTGACCTTACTGGTCCAATATTCATTACCTTATGACGGCGAAGTGGGTCTGTCGCATCCCCTCAATTACGCCACCTTCTCGGTTAACCTGGTCCTGCCTGAAGTGGGCGTCACTCTGGACGAATCAAGTGGCTGGGTGAATGGTGGGACGCAGGCCATGGAAGGTGGTTCGGTGACTTCTTACCAGCAACTGGCTCTTCCAGCCGGCAGCGAGTTGGTTCTGAACCTGGAAGGCCAGCCACGAGCAGGTGGGACATCGACCACCAACCTGGTGAGTGATAATGCCCTAGAGCTAGTCATTGGCTTTGTAGCAGCCCTGTTGGTTGCTGGCATAGCTGCAGTGGTCATTCGTCGTTGGCAGTTGGATTCAGGAGATGAAACCCTGGATCGCGATGAACTACTCCAGGAAATTGCTGAGCTTGACGATGCCTACGAGGCTGGCGAGATAAGTGAAGCCGATTACCATCTTGAACGAGAAGCGATGCTGGCTGATCTGAAAGCGATTTGGGAAACGGATTCCAACGAGTAGCGGCATCACCAATAGATGACGAATATTAGATCGCAAAAATGATCGAAATCAATGGGCTGGTGAAGAATTTCGGCATCAATGCCGTGTTAAGGGGAATCGATCTCCATGTCCGGCCGGGTGAATTTGTAACTTTGGTCGGCTCAAATGGGGCCGGTAAGACCACTTTGATGCGTATTGTGGCCACATTGCTTAGACCAACCGGTGGACAAGTGCAGATTGGTGGTTGGCCTTTACCCAATCATGCGGAAAAAGTGCGCCGGCACATTGGCCTGGTTTCCCATCACGCCCTACTCTACGGCGATCTCACAGCGGCCGAGAATCTCGATTTTTATGGGCGGTTGTACCAGCTTGATAATCGTGAAGAACGGGTGATGAATGCGCTGCAAATCGTTGGCCTGGCTGCCCGCCAGCGCGATCCCGTACGTACCTTTTCTCGAGGAATGTTGCAACGGCTAACTATTGCCAGGGCGACATTGCACGAACCCGATGTATTGCTGCTTGACGAGCCTTATACAGGCCTTGATCAGGACGCGACTCGCCTTTTAGATGGATTATTAAAACAAGAAGCGGATCGGGGGCGAACGATATTTATGATCACCCATGATTTGGCGCGCGGGCTTGATCTTTGCCAGCGGATCGCCATTTTGGAGAGAGGAAAAATCGCCAGCGTAATTGATCGGGTGTCGACCACATTGGCGGAGTTCATGGAACTATATGCCGAAGTGACGCGAGGAAAAGCGGTGGTGAAAGACAGGTGATAGGATGACTTCGAGCCAAGAAATCCAGGTTGTCGATCCGGAGACTAAGAATTCACCGGGAGATCAACCTGTGGAGGGTAGCCCGAGTTTCTTTCCGGCAATGTGGGCCATTGTTTGGAAAGATTTCACTATGGAGCGGCACACGCGACAGATTTTGAGCGTGATGCTGGTCTTCTCGTTAACGGCCGTCATCGTCTACAATTTTGCCCTCTTCGGCAACTTGAATGCTGCCCGGGAGGCAGCCACCGGTTTTTTGTGGATCACGATTTTGTTGGCCGGAACGTTGGGCCTCAATCGCTCTCTCATGTCCGAACAAGAAAACCATAGTTTAGAGGCGATCCTCATAGCGCCCATCGACAGAAGCGCCATCTATCTGGGCAAAGTCCTGAGTATCACGGCCTTCACTCTTTTGGTGGAAGCGATTCTTGTCCCTCTTTTCATCGTATTTTTTAATCAACCGTTCTGGCGACCACAAGTCTTACTGATCCTCATCTTAGGCACAATCGGTTATGTCGCCGCCGGGGTCTTGGTAACCTCGATGACGGTGCAGACGCGGTCTAAGGAAGTATTATTACCAGTACTACTTCTGCCCTTGACGCTGCCGGCCGTTTTGGCGGCGGCTCAGGTTACGGCGGCTTTTGTCGCTCCGGTGACGCCTGAATGGTCGGAAATTCAATTCGCCGTCGCTCTGGTTGTCGCCTACGATATCTTTATGGTGACGGCCGGGTTCTTGACGTATCATTACGTAGTCGAAGATTGAGCATCTCGATTCGGTTCGGGGTGCTGCATCCCAGCTCACAATCGATCGACTTTGATCCTTGAGGAGGCAAATATGGCGGAACGGATAGAAAGAATTAACCTGAATAAGTGGGTTCCTATCCTTAATTGGGCTGCGGGAGTCATGGTTGCCATCAGCTTGTTGGTCATCTTTTTTTACGCACCAACTGAGGTCACCATGGGCAATGTGCAACGCATATTCTATTTTCATGTCGGATCGGCCTGGGTATCTGCGGGGGCCTTTTTCGTCGCTTTACTGAGCGGTATCGCCTATCTGATTAAACCCTCGCGAACATGGGATACAATAGCAGTTGGTTCGGTTGAGATCGGCCTGGTATTCACCTCGATGACAATTGTTAGTGGTTCAGTTTGGGGTCGCCCGGCCTGGAATACCTGGTGGATCTGGAGCCCACGGCTGACATCCATCACCGTTCTCTGGCTGGTTTATGTGGCCTATTTCATGCTGCGCGGGGCGATCGAGGATGAAGACAAGCGTGGCCGTTTCGCGGCCGTGTATGTCATCGCCGGATTTGTGACCGTTGTCATCACTTTTTTGAGCATCCGCCTGTTCCGAGATATCCACCCCGTTATTCTTGGTGACGCCAGCGAGGCGGCCGAAGGCTTGCAGGAATTCTCGGGCATTGACAGTATCAAGATGGTCATTAGCCTGAATGTTGCTGTGTTGACCTTTACCGTGCTTTACCTGGCCTGGTTAGCTAACAGGCTGCGCTTGCAACGAATGATGGATGAAGCCTCCAGTCTAAAAACTCGGGTCATGGCCCGTCTTCAACGATAGTTCAGAAAGCCGAAGGACCGCAGTACGTCTCATCTTAGAAACTCTGGCTTACTTCAGAAATGGGAAATAAATCATGCAGCTAACAAATCTTTTATTTGATATCCTTCAACAAGTCGGCATCGGCGATCCCAATCAATTCAACCACTTCATGATCTTGGGTTACGTCGTGATGTGGATTATCGCAATGGTATACATCCTGAGCCTGGCCAACCGGCAACGCAATGTGAAGGAAGAAGTTGAGTTGTTACGCCAACTCTTAGAAGAGGATGAGGAAGTAGGCGACAGGTAAGAAAGTTTACTTTTCTGTAATGATGGTAGGCTAAATTTGTGGAGCAAGACAGCATGTTGGGTTTCTCAGATCTAGGCAGCCGATCGTTTATTGTTGTCCTGAGAAAGATGAAAAACTGTCCACTGTTGTTGGAGTTGAAGAGACAACGATGTTAAGCTCGGTCAAAGGTCCGTTCCGATCATTATCGCCCATGCAGTGGGTGGTTGCCGGCGTGCTAGCGTTGGTGGTCATTTTTCTCATTGTCGGGTCGGTGACCCAATCCTCAGCCCCAGAACCTGTATTTGGCGGGGTGCAAGCCCAGCCCTTTATGGTTCTAGCTTTCCTGGCAGCCTTCGGCGGCATCATGAGCTTTGTATCGCCATGCACGTTGCCGATTTTGCCGGCTTACTTCGCCTTTGCTTTCCAAAGCGGCCGCAAACAAATCGCCATGAATACCATGGTCTTCATGCTCGGCTTAGCGACGGTCTTTAGCGTCATGGGCGCGGGCGCGTCCTTATTGGGTAGAGTGCTGCGCCAAAACCAATCACTGATCATGCTTATGGGCGGCTCGCTTATCATCATTTTTGGGGTGATGAGCCTAATGGGCCGGGGCTTTGGCGGCATGCAAAAACAACAGCAAGAGGTCTCGCGAAACAATTCTATCGGCGGCTCGTTCCTATTTGGCATGACCTTCGCCGTGGGTTGGTCTAGTTGTGTGGGACCCATCTTAGGTACGGTGTTGACCATGGCCGGCACAACCGGTTCTGTTATCCGGGGCATGATGCTGTTATTTATATATGCCTTGGCTCTCGGTTTACCGCTCATCATCGTCTCGACCTTTTTCGGCCGGGCCAGCCGCCAGAGCATCTTGTGGCGGGCCATGCGGGGCAAGGGTTGGATAGTCAATGCTAGCTTGTTCCTGGTTGGCTTGGTCTGGGCTCTGGCTATCTGGCGGATTTTAGTTGCCGCCGGACAATATGCATTTTTTAACATCGAGTACTTCGCCGGTCAACAATTTTCCTCGGCTCATGAAATTGGTTTACTGGTCGTAGCCGTCCTTGGGGTCTTACTGTGGGTATTGACCAGCCCTGGGCGCGAACGAAAAGTTCAATTGCATTTGCATTCGACGCAGCTCGTCAGTGGTTTCCTCTTCATCTTCATGGGGATCTTGCTGCTCAATGGAACCCTGGCTTCCTTCAATAGCCTGGTGCCCCCGGACCTGGCGTTGTGGTTCGCTGAGTTTGAAGATAAACTGATAAACCTCTTTAGCTGATGAGCATGAATGGCGGAACATCTGGTACAAAGTCACCTTCAGGTCGTAACCCTTGGATCATCTTCGTTGGTTTCTTGTTATTGGGAGCCGCCCTGGCTTTATTGTTGTTCGGCCAAGACCTATTCAACGGCGGCGAAGATGAGGGAGTGGCCATCGTCGGAAAGCCAGAGGTCACCGTCCTGGATCAGGTTTCAGAACTGCCTTCTATAGGTGAACTAGACCGGGAAACGTCGCCAGCCAACCAGTCTGGCGGCGCTTTGTTGGTAGGCGATTTAGCCCAAGATTTTACTCTCAGCGATCTGGATGGTAATCTTATCTCTCTTGCTGACTTTCGCGGCCGGCCGGTTATCGTGAATTTCTGGGCCACCTGGTGCGCGCCATGCCGGATCGAAATGCCTGAACTGCAACGAGCTTTTGAGCAGTACGAGGGTGATGATCTGGCGATCCTGGCCCTGGATCAGGATGAAACGGCTGATGTCGCCCGGTCTTATTTTTACGATGAAATGAATTTAACTTTTACGCCTTTGTTAGATGAAGGTAGCTCGGTCTCTACCTCCTATGGTAGTTTTGGGGTATTGCCTTCCACTTACTTCGTCAATGCCGACGGCGTTATCTCGGCCATCCATCGCGGCCCGCTAACTCTGGGACAGATCGAAGGATATTTAAGCGTCATTTTGGCTGAGACGGGCTGAGCATTGAGCGATTATGACCGCTGCGCCTAACAAACAGCCGGTTACCGGCCGGCAACGATCCGTCGTCCTCGCTATCGATCGCTCCGTTTATTTTTTCAGCAAGCATTGGTTAGCGGCCTTTAATATCATCGCCTTGATTTACGTGGGCTTGCCCATATTGGCCCCGGTTCTCATGAAGGCAGGGCTGGCGACGCCGGCTCGGGCCATCTACACGGTCTATTCGCCTTTATGCCACCAGATGACTCAGCGATCCTTCTTCTTGTTTGGCGATCAAGTAGCCTATCCGCGGGAGATAGCCGGAACGGACATGGTCCCCATCGAGGCTTACATCGCCGGGTTGCCGGATTTTGAAGGCGTTTCGGCCGATAATTGGCCGGCTTTTTTCACAGCGGCGCGGCGCTTTATTGGTAACGAGCAGATGGGCTACAAGATGGCCTTGTGCGAGCGCGATATCGGCATTTATGGTTTTGTCCTCATTGGCGGACTCATCTACGGCTTGATTCGTAGCCGAGTCAATGTGAAGCCCTTACCGCTGATCTTATTTCTCATCATCGGCATGGGTCCTATTGCGATAGACGGTTTCAGCCAATTGTTCAGCTACTGGGCGACGCCCACCGATGGCTCGGCTGGGGCGGGATTGATCGCTCAGCTCCAGCAGATATTGCCTTTAAGGGAAAGTCCGCCGGCTTTACGTGCCTTGACGGGAGCACTATTTGGATTGATGTTAGCCTGGCTGGCCTATCCCCAGATTAACAAAGGCATGAAAGGCACGGAGATGCAGATGGGGGAAAAACTACGCAAAGCTAGCGAGTTGGAGGAGTCTGAGAGCACCTCAATAGCCGATAATGGGTGAAATAAATCCCTCTTTCATTGACGATTGTTCATGAAAAAGTTAACGAGAATTCTTCTCCTTTCATCCGCCATATCTACCGACGATGATCGTCGCATTGTGCCCACCTAGCCCGAATCCATTGGACAAGATCTTGTTTATCTTGGCTGGACGGCCGGTATTGGCCACATAATCTAAGTCGCAATCAGGATCGACCGTCTGATAATTGATGGTTGGCGGCAAATATTGGGCACTCAATGCTTTGACGGCGATCAGGGCTTCGAGGGCGCCGGCTGCACCTAATAAATGGCCGTGATTGGATTTGGTCGAGCTGACCGGCACGTCATAAGCCTTCTCTCCAAATACCTGCTTGATGGCGGCAGTTTCGCTTTTATCGTTGAGCTTCGTGCTGGTTCCATGGGCATTGATATAGTCAATATCTTCCGGCTGTAGACCGGCATCTTTCAGCGCAGCATCCATCGCCTTGGTCGCGCCGGCACCGTCGGCAGCAGGAGCTGAAACATGATAAGCGTCGGCGCTGGAACCGTAGCCAAGAAATTCGGCCAAGATTTGAGCGCCGCGAGCCAGGGCGTGTTCTAATTCTTCGAGAACCAGGACGGCCGCGCCTTCACTGGTAACAAAGCCATCCCGGTTGGCGTCGAAGGGGCGGGAAGCTCGGGACGGATCTTCATTGAAGGTCGACAAAGCGCCGGTGGCGTTAAAGCCGGCGATGACCTCGGGAAATAAGGGCGCTTCCGCTCCACCGGCTAACATCAGGTTGACTGCCCCGCGTTGGATCATCTTGGCCGCTTCGCCGAGGGCATTATTGCCGGCGGCGCAGGCCGTGGCGATGGCCATATTAGGTCCGCGCAGGCCATGTTTGATGGAGATGGTCGAGGCCGGTGAGTCAGCCAACATCATGGGGATGAAAAAGGGGCTCATACGCTTCGGGCCGCTCTCGCTGTAGGTGTAGACCCCGGCAATCGTCGAGCCGATATTGCCTAACCCACAGCCTAAGACAACGCCTGTTGTCTCACCAATGTCATCATTTAAATCCAGATCGGCATCGGTTATGGCCTGTTCGGCTGCCGCCAGGGCCAGCTGAGTTACCCGATCCATCCGTCGGGCGTCTTTGCGGCCGAATCGCGCGATGGGGTCGAAGTCCTTTACCTCCCCACCGAACTGGGTCTTGAGCTCACCGGCATCAAATTGGGTGATCGGTCCTATCCCGCTGCGCCCGGCGACTACCATTTGCCAGGTGGCGCTGGGATCGTTGCCCAAAGGGTTGAGTGTTCCCAGGCCAGTAACGACGACGCGTCGTTTCATATACGGTTCAGCCTCCATAACGAATGAGCGGCCGGATACCGACCGCCGATAGGTCGAATTATAACCCATTTGTCGCTTATTAGATACGCGAACGAAGCGTTTTAATTAACTTGGGGCAACAAAGAAGGATTGGCTCTTTTTATCTCTTCCTTTGCAGCGTATTGGTTGAGGTACTACTACGGGATCATTAATTCCCAGCCACTTCTTTCCGGCTCTAGGTGCCAGATACCGCCATTAGCCGCCTGGATGAAGGTCTCGTTGTATTTAGCGTAGGATGTTCGCTGGACGACCGTGTTGGAGGCCACTTCTTGACCGACGGCAAAGCCTAGCCGTTCTTGGACCCCCGGCTCGTTCCGCCAGATTGAGCCGAATCCACGCACCGGTTGGTAGTGGCCTGGCGGTATAACCAGATTGGGATCACTTTCCGGTTCCCCCGGATCCCACTCGTCGGCAAAGGCGCTCCATTGGGGCGAGTTGCCGTCGTTGAAGAGGATATAAATCCGATCCTCACCGGCCGACCAGATCATGAATCCATGTTCGAAAGTTTGTTCGGCGCCTGCAGAAAAGATCGCCGCTTTGGCCGGGCAAATATCCGGCGGATCGGCGAAGAACCATTGATCAGGGCAGCGCAGGGTCACGCCGATGGTGGCCATCTCGTTATTGCCGTCTTTGTCTATAACCGATAAGGCAAAGTTGATCCGGTTTCGCTCATGGTCATCGATATGGTAATCGTAGGAACCGGATGGTTCGACGTTCCAAAAGCGACCGAATTGACCGGTTGGCATGAGGTACCAGAGAGTTACGGTCATGGCTTGGGTGGTGGTCCATTCCAAGAGGATATCATCTCCAGGGTCAGCCTCCTCAACGTTGGCGCGAAAAGTACTGATGCCAGGTTTTTTGGCGCCACTTGAAACCTGGGATGAGGAAAAGGCCGTTGAGGAGGCTGTGACCAAGGGAAGAGGGGCCGGCGGATTGGTAGCCGAGGGTACTGGGGGTGACTCCATGCTGGTGGGGGATATTTCCCCGGCCAAACTGGTCGGCTCCGTCGCCGGTAAATGGACCGGCATTGACGTCGACGAAGAGGACGATGGCGCTACTTGCGTAGCACTTTCCACCGGTTCCATGGTTGGCGTGATCTGAGAAGCGGCCTTGTGCGTACTTTCCTCTGGGGCGACTATGGCCGTCGGGTCCAGAGGCATATCGATCAAGGCGCAACCTAAGGCGATCATAGCCACGAAGGTGCAGGTGATTACCATTTGCTGGTGCATCGTCACTCATCTTCAAGAAATCGGTGGTGGCAGCAAGCGAACTATATAGTTTGCCACCCTATCCTCTAAAGTCATAATCAAGATAGCATGATAAGCACCTGAATACAGGATGAGGGGCATACGGATATCCTACAGGATACCGTTGATTGATACGGTCATATGTCAGGTTGTTTTTTGGAGTTGTCTTCAGGTAGAACTTAATCCGGTTAAGAGGAGAAAAATCCTTCTAACACTTTCGACTTACTCATCTTTTTGGCGATTCAGCCAGCGAAGAGCGAGCTCCCCAATCCGATCGGTTCGCTGGCGCAAAATCGTACACTCTGGCAAGGCTTCCAAAAAAGAGTGGCCATAGCGCTTGCTGAGGATGCGTTTATCCAGGACGATCACCAGGCCTTCATCATCTTGGCGGCGGATGAGCCGGCCAAAGCCCTGGCGAAAACGCAAGACTGCTTCCGGAATCGAGTACTCAAAAAATGAACTGTCGAAGGTTTCGGAGCGGGCTGAAAAGATGGGGTCTGAGGGGACGTCGAAGGGAAACTTGACGATGACAATGGCCTGCAAAGCCGGCCCCGGCACGTCGACCCCTTCCCAAAAAGAACGGGTACCGAGAAGCACGGAACGGCCACCTACCACTTTGAATTGAGCCAGTAGCTGCTGACGCGATGCGCCTTCAGTTTGGGCTAGTATGTCGATGCCGACCTTAGCCAAAGGCGCTTCGATCGCTTCTAAAGTCGTCTTTAATTGGCTGTAAGAGGTGAACAGGGCCATGGTTCGGCCGCCCAGCGCTGTGGCCACGTCGACAATGGCGCCTTCCACATAGCGCTGGTAACCGGGCTGTTTCGGTTCAGGCATATCCGTCGGCAGGTAGACCAGGGTTGAGTTTAGGTAATCAAAGGGTGAGCCGACGGCTAGTTCTTTCGCATGTTCGGCATGGAGACGCTGTTTCAAGTAATCGAACGAGGGCCGGCCGTCCCAACCCGATCCGGCCGTCTGTAGCGTAGCCGAGGTCATCACAACCGTTTCTTTGGTTTCGAAAATGTGCCTCTTGATCAAGGGCCCCACGTGCAGGGGCGCTGCATGGAGCGATATTCGCTCCCGGAAAAGTTCTGCCCAATAGATGGTATCTTCTTTGGGGTCGACAAATAAAGCATCTAGATTAACCCGGGCATCTTCTAGAGTGCGAGTCAAGCTGATCATGGCCAAATACAAATCCTCGCCATCTTCGATGTCATAACTATCCCAGAGGTCGGCCAGGTTGCTGGCTAACTTTCCAAGATCGGCTGCGATGATTTTTAGGCTTGAATTGAAATTGTCCCAACTCATGACCAGGTCGTCGAAGTCAGGTTGGGTTCTGATGGCGGGTACGAAGCGAACCTGCTCGGCATACTTGCTTCGTTTATTGGTGAATTGGTTCAGAAACATGGCCAGGACATCGAAAAGTTCTTCTAACCGGGTGGATGCCCTTTGACCGGCCTCCCGCAACCGGTTTACCTGGCTGTCGATGGTTGCTTGGTAATCGGCCGGTAGCGCGGCCCCGGCTCGACGTTGGAGATCGGCTACCAGACCGGCTCGGGGCCGGTTAACTTCGTCGAGCATCCCTTCCAGGAAACGTTTATCGGCCCGGAAACTCAAAGCGTTGGTGACGGCCGATTCTAGATGGTGGGCTTCATCGGCGATCAGGTCCACATATTCCGGTAAGACACGATTTTCAGAGGCCACATCGGCTAGAAGTAAGGCGTGGTTTACCACCAAGATATGGGCAAGTTCGGCCTTGCGGCGGGCAAAATGGAGGGGGCAACCTTCTTGAGCACACCTTTCGGGCGTGCAAGCTTCATTTTCGGCGTTGAGCCGGTCCCAGGCCAGCCGTTCTCCTGGTGTCCTCAGGCTGATCCCGGCCGCGTCCCCACTCTCCGAAGAAGGCAGCCAGATGAGGAGTCGGGCATACAAGGTCATCTCGTCTGCGTTGCCCGGTCCGCTGTGGCGCATCTGTTGGAACAGCCTGGTGCACAGATAATTCCGCCTGCCTTTCAATACGGCCGCCCGAAGTTCAAAGGGTAGCAACTGCTTAAGTTCCGGCAGGTCTTTGTTCAGTAATTGGTCTTGAAGATTAATGGTGTTGGTCGAAACGACCACGCGACGGCCGTTTTGAGTGGCCCAAAACGCGGCCGGAAGCAAGTAACCGATGCTCTTGCCGGTGCCTGTACCCGCTTCTACAAAAAGATGATCACCCTGATTAAAGGCATCAGTTACACCCTCCACCATTTCAATCTGTTGGGGCCGGTATTCATAATCGGGGAAATTGCGGTCAAAATTGCCGCCCGGCTTGAGTAATCCGGCGACGGTGGGAATGTCAAGGGGCTGGGGTTCCTCAGCCGGTAAAAGCTGTTGCCCTTCAGGTTTGACCGACTTGAATAGGCGCGCCAATCGCCCTTGTTGACCGAAGGCCTGACGACCGGCCGTTCGCAACGATTCCTCGAAAAAGATCGTTTCTGGCCAGCCCAATCGATTGCCAGATTGCACGATTTCGTCCAGAATGGCGAAATCCAGTTGATCGGCCAGGCGCTGTAGCGCCAGGAACAATTGCATCGTTTGTTGGGCATCATACAAGGCCCTGTGATCCCTGTGACCAGCTTCAAGTGGCAATTGCAGGTACCTGGCCAATGCACCCAGACCATATCGGCCGGCATTGGGCAATAGAATTGAGGCCAGTGTAATTGTATCCAGGCGATGGTTGCCCAAGGCCAGGTTCTCGTTCTGGAGGAAACCCAAATCAAATCCGATGTTGTGCCCAACCAGGATATGGTCGGCCAGAATTCTTTTTAGTTGAGGTTTGAGCCGAAATATTTCCGGCGCATCATCCACCATTTCCTGGGATATGCCGGTTAAGGAGGTGATGAATTCGGGGATCGGTTCTTGGGGATTGACTAATGAAGACCACTCATCCACGATGGAACCTTCACGGAAGGTGACGGCCGCAACCTCGATTATTGCATCATAGTCGGAGTTGAGACCGGTGGTTTCAAGGTCAATCGTTACGTAAGTGGTGGACATCGAGCGTTCGGAGATTATAGCACCTTTGTTTTAAAAGGCTCTCGACGGCCACCTATTGACGAGCTAAGCGTGGTCAGTGTGACAGGAGGGCCAAGAGCTGTTCCGGGACATGCAATCTCACCATTCGTTGGGAGCGGGTTGAATCTGGGAAATTTGGTGGCAAGACGTCCGGCGTTAAAGGGATGAGGCGACTTGAGGTGATCGCCCATAATGATGAATTCGGATCGTAAATGGCGATCCCATTGATGGGTTTGCGGGCGATTAAAACCCGGCCGCGAGAATTGGGCTTCGGCGGTTCTGGTATTGATTGGGATGCCAGCCTCCGGCCGTAACCAGCGGCTGTTGCCAGGAGGATCTGATCGTTTTCCAGAACTATAAGCGATCCAGCCAATTTTTCTCTATCACGCCGGTTGATGGCCTGGATACCTAATGTAGGGACATTTGTTATGGCGTAGCGGGTCAGGCGCCCGTTGTCTAGAGCGGTCACCAAATGGCTGTCGCCATTGGCGCCGAAGAGGCCCACGGGCAAGCCCAGCAGCGGCTGGTCGAAGTGATAGGGCGTCGGACCTTCGATTTGCTCGATCATCCCGTTCAGATTGTATGCCCGAGCATAGCCCCGGCTTGTCGCTAGTATCAATTTAGGTTGTCGCTTGATGTCAACCCATCGACCTATGGCGCTTATCTGTTCGCCTTCTTTCAGTTGAAAGTAACCGGCCAGATCTAATTTTAACTCTTTCAGATCCATTATGTGACCAGATGTGGTTAACAGGAAACGGTAGCGGGAAGTTACCATGAGTAGCTGTTCGTCCGCCCGGCAAGTCAGCGCGGTTAGGAGTTGCCGCGAAGTTGGGATGGTGATACCGCCGGGCAAAGGTATCGACACGTGCTCGTCCAGCTGCTTGCGATTAAGGGATGATACCTGCAAAATACCATCAGCCGTCAATGTCACCAGATTCACTTTATCGTCGTCGATCTCGGCTATTTCATTCTCTTGGGCTGACAGGCGACGCCGTATAAGGGCCAGGTTAGCCGAGGAAACATTTTGATTTGGAGAATCCTGGCGAAGCAACGAGCGTCCGGCTTTTGTATGCGCCCTGGCATCGATTTCTCCGGCCTGGATGCCGTGGGCGATGATGCCGAGACCCGAAGTCACGCTGCTAAAAGTGTCGATGGCCTTGACCTTCTCCCGGCCGAATTTCTCCATCAACATGTAGCGGAAGGCTGGAATGCCTGAGGAGCCGCCGGTTCGAATCACAGCGTCGATATCATCGATGGCTAAACCAGAATCTTTTATCGTCTGGTCCAGATGATGCTCGATGGACAGTATTTCAGATCGGATGATCTTCTCGAATTCGCTTCGAGTGACCATTTCAGTCACCTTAAAGCCTGGCCCTTTCAGGCGGATGATGGTGGCCATGTCAGTGGAAAGCTGGCGTTTGGCTGCTTCGACGACGTCGAACATTTGCAGGGCGTAATTGTTAACCACCAGACTCGTCAAGGCCTCGATCCCTTGCCGGTCTTCGGCTGATTGGGCGATTTCCCTCAAGAGGTTACGGCTATGCGGGGTTTGTAGCTCGATGATGGTTTGCCAGTTGGAAAAGACATCGAAGATCCATTTTGGTAATGGCAAGCGGCGGTTCATCCCGCCGTATAATGTGCCTTCACCGAAATGTTTGGGCAACTTGGATCGCACCAGGCGCTGGTCGAAAATATCGCCGGCGACAGGGATACCGCCTGTAGATAAAACTTCCCGTTTCTTGTTTCCACCCAGGCGCATGACTGTGATATCGAGCGTACCGCCGCCAAAGTCAAAAACGAGGATATTTTGGGGCTTATCGATGCCTGTGGCATAGTGATAAGCGGCCGCAGTGGGTTCGAATTGCAGATAAACTTGCTCAAATCCGGCGCGAAAGGCTGATTCTAACAGCCGTTGTTCAGCCAGCGCATCAGCCGCCGGTTCGGTGCTGAAGTGTACAGGACGGCCCAGGACCACCTGGCGGATTTCCCGGCCCAGCAATCGTTCGGCCCTAATCCTGGCTATCGTCATGTAGAGGGCGATGAGGTTTTCCAGTGAATAGTAAAAAGGGCCGACGACGGTTCCCTGATATTCAGGATCTCGTAAGCCACTCTTGATCGAGAGAAATAAACGGCCGGGCGAGAGCACATCTGTCCAAGCGTATACATCGGTCACGTAAAACATGTCGGCGCCGTACACTTCCACTTCGCCGACCCAGACCTTCTTCATTTTGACCGGCCGGCCCACGTTTTCATCGAAGTAGCGGTTGACCGCTTCCCGGCCGATGGTGACCGTTTGATCATTGGTCAGATAAAGGGCTGTCCGGGCCACATGGGGATTGGTGTTGGCCGGGTCCAATGGCAGGAGAGTTACTTCTTTTCCATCGTACACGGCCATACCGGAATTAGTCGTGCCGAAGTCCATACCTAGAATCAGAATTCCACCTCCTCAGGGTAAGGCGTTCATTAGGATAAAGGCACCGTTTTTCTCGATGCGTCAACTGGCCAACACTCTAACCTATCACTTCCGGCGAAAAACGCTGTAAAGTGTTGAACAATCCCCACGACAATTCGGGAAATCAATGTGACGCTACCGACCTAACTTTGGCACCGGGTAGAGGATGCGTTGTGGGATCAATAAAATTCTGTCGTTTCAGCTATTGTCGCCGAAAAAATTGACGCTTTTTTGTGGCTGTTCGTTTACCTGCAGTTGGAAGATGTCCGGGCGAGCGTAATGGCCGTTGACGTCCAAGGTGAGGCGGCCTTCGACGGCCTGCAGAGGTTGGATTTCGGCCGTTATGATACCCGGCTCATCGAATAGCGGTCCAGCCAGGCATTCCCCGCTGGGACCATAAATCGCGCTGCCGCCGGTCATTAATAGATCATCAGCTTCGCCCGGAAGCGTCTCCAATAATGGTAACTCAAGATCAGCAACATCAATCCGCCGCAAAACAGTTCCGGCGGCGATGACGAAGCAACGGCCTTCGAAGGCATAGTGGCGTGAGGCTAACTGATGTATATCATTAACAGAGGGCCATTGAGCGACGTGGATAAGTTCTTGTTTGGCGTACATAGCTGCCCGGGCCAAGGGCATCCAATGCTCCCAACAGATTAAACCACCTAAGCGGCCGAAGGCTGTGTTGACGACGGTCAAAGTGCTGCCATCCCCCTGACCCCAAACCAACCGTTCCGTATAGGTAGGCATCAATTTTCGGTGTTTTCCCAGGATCTCCCCATCCGCGCTGATGGTCAGCATGGTGTTATAGAGTGTACCACCGTCTCGCTCATGTAGACCCATGACCACAATCACGCCGGCGGCTTTAGCGGCCCGGCATAATTGATCCATCTCTGGACTCGGGATAGCGGCGCTATTGACGAATAGCCGGCTGAAGATCTCTTTGGCCGGTGGATGGTCCCAAACGGCCGCCTGGGGAGCGGAATCGATCCAAACAGGGTAGCCAGGTAGCCAGGTCTCCGGGAACACAACCAGTTGGGCTCCGGACTGACGGGCTTTTGATATCAAAGCTGCCGCTTTGGCTACGCTTTCCTTCAGGTTAAGAAACGATGGGCTATCCTGGACGGCGGCTACGGTAAACGGTTTGAGGTTCGATTCCATCAATATTCTCCAAGATTGTTCAACATGATGGCTGTAATGGCGTTCGCATCTATAGACGTGGGAAAGAGCCGTTGCAGCCCATCAGCCAGGTTTCAAAACAAGCTAGAATAGTGTACCAGAAACCTGACCCGGTTTTATGATTCCAGCGACATCCGGTAAAATTTGCCCTGATGCCACTTGAGGAGAAGCGAATATTGGTCACCGGTGCGACCGGCTTCATCAGAGGCCGGTTAGCTGAGCGCCTGTCTCTGGAACATTGCGCCATAGTCACCGGCGTGGAACACGACTTATAGAAGGCTAAGAGAAGGCTAAAAGGTCAGAAGTAAAAATCTCTGAAACACAGTCAACATGAACTTAATTCCTATTATCTTGATAGTGATAGCTGTCGGGTTCTTGCTCTATTGGCTGCTGGTGATGACCGAAGGTGTCTATCTGGGCCAGCGTGTAGTTGTCTGGCTGTATGACCTGACGGCCAACAAGTATGATGGCATCAAACAATTTGACATCGTTCATGAGCGAGCAACCATCAGTATCCCCTTGTCTCAGACGCTGGCCGGCCAACAGAAGCCATTGGTGTTGGACGTGGCCACAGGCACCGGACGCGTCCCTATACTTTTGATGCAAGAAGCCGGATTCGCCGGTCGCGTGGTCGGCCTGGATGCAGCCGGAAAGATGCTGGCTATTGCCTCGTCAAAGTTAGAGGCAATACCGGCAGAAAACGGTAAGAGCTCTGCCCTCATCCAACAAACGGCCGTGCTTCTGCCGTTCCCAGGTAATACCTTTGATGCCGTCACCTGTTTGGAGGCCATGGAATTTTTACCATCAGCTGAAGCGGCATTAAATGAGATGGTGCGAGTTTTACAACCTGGGGGAACACTGATGACAACCCGGCGCAAGGGGTACGAAGCCAGGATGTTCTTCGACAGATACCATTCGGCCGAGAGTTTTGAATCATTGTTGCAAGATATCGGTTTCACGGAGGTGAGGACGGATGTCTGGCAAATTAATTATGACCTGGTAACCGCCAGGAAAAGGAGCGTCTCATGAGTGTTGTGCGTTGGGGTCTGCTATCGACGGCCCACATTAACCGAAGGGTCATACCGGCAATAAAAGCTTCTAGTCGAGGCGATTTAGTTGCTGTAGCTAGCCGCGATCTGAAGAAAGCCAAGGCTTACGCTGGCGAATGGGGGATTCTCCAGGCTTATGGCAGCTATGAAGCGATGTTGGCCTCGGACCAAGTCGATGCGGTCTATATCAGCTTGCCTAATCACCTACACGCCGAGTGGTCGATTAAGGCCATGGAAGCCGGCAAACATGTCTTGTGTGAAAAACCGTTCGCCATCAGCCTGGAAGAAGTAGACCAGATGATAGCTGCGGCCGAGAAAACTGGCCTGGCATTGGCCGAAGCTTTCATGTACCGGCACCATCCCCAGACGAAGGTGGTCGGCGAATGGATTCGTGGCGGCCGCCTAGGCGAGATCACTTACCTGCACGCCATCTTCAATTTTAACGGCCTGGATCCGGATAACGTGCGGCTTGCTCCTGACTGGGGAGGCGGCTGCCTTTGGGATGTGGGCGTCTATCCGCTTTCCCTGGCCCAATATGTCATGGGCGATGTGCCAGAGTGGGTCATTGGCGATCAACGGTTGGGTGAGTCGGGGGTGGATGTGGTATTTTCGGGGCAACTGCATTATTCAGACGGCCGGTCAGCCCATATCGCCTCGTCTTTCCACACGCCTTTCCACACGTTCGCCGAGATCATCGGAACTGAGGGTCGGCTGACCCTTCATCGCCCCTTTGTTCAAATGGGTGCTGGCTCGCATCTCTACTACACCTCGCCAGATGATGAAGTCCAACAAGTTGAGGTGCCGGTAAAAGAACTTTATCTCGGAGAAATAGAGGATATGAATGCTGCTATTTTAGATGGCCAAGCTAACTATTTAACGTTGGCAGAAAGTCGTAACCACGTACGAACGGTCCTGGCTCTTTATGAGTCGGCCGGAACGAATCAGATAGTGAGACTGGCATAAAATATTTGAAGCTGTGGAGTTGCTACAATAGTAAGGTTAGTGGAGCGTTAGAATGACTGAGATCGAGCAAGAAGTTTGGCGGACTGTTCACCGGCAACTGGATAGTGTCTTTTCGAAGGATGTGATTACTTACCAGGAAACCACGGCCGAGGATTTGTCACTATATGAGTGGTTTGTCACGCCAAACAGGCAAGATGGGTTACCATTCCACTTCTTCATGATCGAGCATGGTTGGGCGGGCACGGCCGAGGATTATCGGTATGATATAATGAATAGGCGATTGCAATTATATGGTGACACGGCTATCGTCACTTATACCTTCATGCTGACCCAAGTCGACGACGGTGTACTCAGTCACCGGAGTCACAATGAAAGCCGGGTGCTCGTCAAAGGCGAGGAGGGTTGGCAAATCGTCCACGTTCATAAATCACCGGGTTGGAAAGCACCGTACGATCCAACCTGAGGCGATAACACGCCCGCATGAGCTTAGTGCTTACCGGGGTGAATGAATGCCGGTGGCCAGGAAAGTGATAATCGGTGCCACCTGTGGCAATATACATCGTTTACTATTAGGAGCGAAGGTTCATAAATGAGTAGCGGCTTTGACTGGCGAATGGATGAGGAAGATAGCGACGAACCGCGGAAGTTCAACCACGACCGCCGGCCAATTACCTCGCTGGCCATGATGGTCACCGTCATCGTGGCTATCACCCTGGTCCTTGGCATTTGGTGGTCCGCCCGCGATCAGTCCGCCAAGAGCAAAGCCCGGCTTGAAGCGTCGGTCCAAGAACTGCTGGACATGATGCACGAAGCTTACTTAGCCGGTGATGGCGACTTGTTCTTTACCTACCAGACTGACGACTCAGCCTGGCTGTCGGCCTTGTTGCGTCCTGAGAACCAGGCTATCTATCTGGCAGGCCCGACCGTTACTCGCGTGGAGCAGTTCGGGAACGATATCTTGGCCAATATCCAGTGGCGGCAAGATGGCCAGACCAATCAGCGAATAGCATTCTTCCAGTGGCGCGATGGATCGTTGATCCAGATACCAACGGTTGATGATTACTGGGGCCCGCTGGAAGGATCGAGCCAGGCTTTCGGACGGCTGCAAGTACATGAAGTCGATCGGAAGTGGCAACGAGAGATCACTAGCTTTGTCGTCCGCGTCATTGCCGAGACCTGTGGGCCCAGCTCCAGCGGCGCCTGCCGGGCTAATAGCCGGCCATTCACATTAACCATCGCCCCTGATTTCACGACGACGGCCGTTCCCGATCAAGTAAGGGTGCCGTCGCCCAGATTGTTGGGCCTAGACGAACGCGGCCGGCCATCGGCTCTTTTTTGGAATCAGTTGCGCCAAACCCTGGAAACTCACATTAAGCCGGCCGCCATTCGTTTCGCTGTATCCGAGGAGTTCCTGCTAAATTATCAAAACGCAGCCGTCGCTTTTGCCGACGTTCAGCCCGATATCCGTGTAGAAATAGTCAGCCTGGAAGAGTTAGCGCCGGATCCGCTAACCTGGCCGGCCGATATTGATGGGGCGGCCATTGCTCCCGAAGAACGAATGATCACCGCTGGTCGAGTTTTGGATCTGACCGATTATATAGACAGCGATCGCGGCTTTAACAAGGGTGACTTTTACGAGCAGATTTGGCAAGGTGCCTGGTGGCGGGGACGCATGTGGTTTATGCCCCAAGCGGCCGAAATGCGGCTGCTATTTTATGACCGCCAGGCTTACCAACGGGCGGAAATGCCCGAACCATCTTTGCGCTGGACCTGGGAGGAGATGACCGGGGACCTGAAAAACCTGGCCAATGAACTGGAGGAGTTACCGTTCCGAGCCATCTTTTTGGACTCAAGCCACGACACATTATTCTCGTATGCCTTTAATCTAGACAACGACTGCCGGGGCCAGCCGACCGTCTATTGCACCAAACCGCTCTCAAGCCAGGCCGTCAAGGCCACCCTAGAATGGTATCGGTCGTTGATTAATACGGATAGTGTCATAGCCGATCTCTCCATGCTTTCGCCGGAAGAGCGCGATCATGCCGCCATCAACCTGACTTCGCCTCGCAGGGTGATCCTTTGGAGCGAACTACCGGTGCTCTATGAACATCATATGCTGCGCCAGCCGATCGGCGTGGTGCCCTTCCCAGGATCGGAGCGCTTTGACGGCATCAGCCCCCTTTGGGTGCAAGGTAGCTTCATCAGCCAGCTAAGCCAAAACCCTCTTGCAACTTGGGAGTGGCTAAAATTCTTGAGTTATCAGAGTCTAGCCCGCCAGAAGCGGTTGGTGCCGGCCCGGCCGTCGGTAGCCCTGGAAACCAATTACTGGACGAAGCTGCCCCGACCGGTGAACGAAGCGATGCGAATCGCTTTTCCCTTTACCCGGCCGGTGTTGATTGAAGAATATGGCTATTTTTCTTGGAGCCAGTTGGCGAGCCTGTCTTCTGGCGACCGAACACCTGACGAAGCGATTCAATCGATGACCCGTTTACGCTGGTTCGGCCGTGATTCCTAACCACACCTGCCTGCAGTCTGTTCCAGTTTGATGTATCATTGAGAAATCAGGTGCCTTTATCATTTCAAGGGGTCTATTACGAAAGAGCCCTTTCCAGAGGTAAATCTCTCACCGCCCCGCAACCATTGCAAGATCTAGATAACCTTTTGCCCTACATTTATAAGGAGGAATAGTGAATGAGTGAAGAAAACGCAGCAAATCAGGGTATCCTTGTTTTTGCTTTTGTCGAAGAAGGCGCAGCGGATGTGGCCTTGAAGACGTTAAAGGAAGCGAAAAAGGAAAAGACGGTTGATTATTGGGATGCGGCCGTCATCAGAAAAGATGAGAAGGGGCGCTACTTCTACGACGAAACGCACGATACGACCACCCCTAAAGGAGCTGGCATTGGCATGGTGATAGGCGGCATCATCGGTATTCCCGGCGGACCGGCCGGTATTGTGCTTGGCGCCGGATTAGGGGCCGGTTTGGGGGCGTTTGCGGCCAACACAGATGCTGGCCTGAAGGATGAAAACATGGAGAAGGTCGGCCAGGCCTTGATGGCCGGCAATTCAGCTCTGCTAATTGTTCTTAGTCGTGCAAACTTAAGTCAGATGCAGGAGTATGCGGCTGAGGAAGAAACGACCGCCGCCATACAAAAATTGACGGCCAGCATATCAGAACATATGGTTAACGGCCAGAATGCAGCTTACCATGTTACGGCTGCGGGCAGAAGCGTATCCTGTCACCAACTTGAGTCGGAAGATAAATTTGCCAGACTCCTGGGTCTTTGAGATCGATAGATAGGATTTCCTCAAATTAACCCCTGTCTCGCCGCCTTATGCGGCGGGTAGCAACAGCTGCCCTACGAAGATTTTGCTGCGCGAGCCTGATGCGCGTTGCTTATCAACCCTTTGCAAACCAAAAGTGATGCTATAGTTTAGCCAAAGCCTGATCTAGATCTGCAATGATGTCTTCGACTGCTTCCAGGCCAACGGAGAGGCGGATCAGGCTATCGCTAATGCCGCTTTCAGCGCGTTTTTCTTCCGACATGCTGCGGTGGGTCATAGAAGCGGGATGTTCGATGAGGGTATCCAGATTTCCCAAGCTGACGGCTAAAGCGCATAACTGCATCCGATCCAATAGACGGGTTGCCGCCGCATAGCCGCCTTTAACTTCAAAAGCGATCATCGCCCCAAAGCCGTCCATTTGCTGCTGGGCCAGGTTGTGTTGGGGAAAACTTTTCAGACCAGGG
>JAHEJP010000322.1 GCA_024638855.1 Chloroflexota bacterium | reverse complement strand
GCTAAGAAAAGAGGATTTTATACGCATTCTGCGCTTATTCTCCTACGAAATGCTTGTCAGTAATATCGTTGTTGCTTTGTTCACCACAGTGACATTAGTCACCGTGATTGTTGTTATATAAGGAATTTTAGTCGGAGAGTGACATGGACGTTGTTATCAGAAAAGCCCTTGAAAGGGATTTCGATCAAGTGAGTATCGTCTTTGCCGATGAGAACGCCTTTCACAGCCAACTATTGCCGGAACGCTTTCAAATCACCGACCCGATTATGACCCCAGATTGGTTCAAAAAAATCTTGACCAATGAGAATAAGGCGCTTCTTGTCGCCGAATTAGATCACAAGTTGGTAGGTCTGGTACTGATCGAGCTGATGACGGCGCCAGATGATCCCATTTTTAAACCTCGTCGTTATGCTTACATTGAGGAAGTGGGCGTGTTGAAAGAATATCGTGGCCTGGGTATCGGCCGGCAACTTATGGCAAAAACCCACGAATGGATAACGGCACAAGGCGTGAAAGAGGTCGAATTGTTTGTTTGGGAAGATAACCCCAATGCCATCCGCTTTTATGAAAAACTGGGTTATCGGATGGTTAGAAGGGGAATGAAGTTAGACCTGGATTGATCGGCTATTTCCGGCCGGATCTTCTGACCCCCCTCAGTTCACTAACGCTCGCGCCTCCGCCCGTTGGATCGAACGCAATTGTCGAAAACTGATCAGCTTCCTTTGATTTTTATCCCACAAGCTGAGGAATGTTGTCTCCAAACTGGTACGCAAAGTCATGGTCAGGATATTTTGGAAGATGGGGTTTTCATTGTGGCATTTTTCGAGCAAATAATTGGGGATTCGCGGACTGAGGTGATGAATGTGGTGGAAGCCAATATTGCCCGTAAACCACTGCAGTACTTTGGGTAATTTGTAATAGGAGCTGCCTCGCAAGGCGGCAAAAGTATAATCCCAATCTTCTCGATGCTCCCAATAAGTATCCTCAAACTGGTGTTGTACAAAGAATAGCCACATACCAAAACTAGCTGAAAGCCACATGACCGGAATATGAACGAGCAAGAAGGCCTTCCAGCCAGCAACGAGGATGACGATTGTCCATATCAGGGCGATGGCGATATTTGTCCAAAGGATGCCTTTGCGTTCCTTTTTGTTGGCAACTGAGCTTGGAAAGCGATTGCCGATGAAGAAGACGGCAAAAGGGACCAAAACAAACAGGACAAAAGGATAGCGGAATATGCGATATTTGAGACGGTCCCACCTGTCTTTTTCAAGGTACTCATCGACCGTCCAGGTCGGCACGTCACCGATAAAACGTTCATCCAAATTACTGGATGTTGCGTGGTGGATAGCGTGACGTTTGCGCCAGTGATGGTAGGGCGTCATGGTGAAAACGCCCAGGATGGTGCCCACGCGGTCATTTATTTTTCGTGATTTGAAAAAAGAACCATGGCCACAGTCGTGTTGGATGATGAACAAACGAATCAGAAAACCGGCCGTTGGAAATGCCAAGATCATCGTGATCCACCAAAAGCCCGCAGCCAGGCTCCAGTACATCGTTGCCCAAGATAGAACGAGAAGCGCGAAAGTGCTGCCAAGTTGCCAAAGGCTTCTCTTTGTTTCTGAGTGTCGGTAGGGCGCAACCATGTCAACCCAGTCTGGTTTTTGTCTTTTGGCGCGCGTATGCGTAATAGAGGTCAAATTTCTACTCCTGAAGATTAAGTTTTAGAACCAATAAAAAGTGACGATGAGGTGAGGAATGCTAGACCCTATATTAAGCTAAATGTGAATAATTGCCCAATATTGGTGGAATGATGCGTTTCAAGGTTCTAGGGTAACCAGCTCTCTTCGCTTAGTAGTGTTGCCTAATTTCTTTCATCCGCTTGCCGACCCTACTGAATCAACCTTGGCCAGGAAAGCCAAGATCACCGGCGTCACTTCTTCCGGCATTTAGACGTCACCGATAGAGACAGCATCCAGCGTCTGGCAGAATATGTGACGCGAACCTTCGGCCGGCTTGATATCCTGGTCAACAATGCTGCCCTTTACATCGACCGCCGGCATAGACTGCTGGAATTAGAGGAAGAGGTGCTCCGGCGAACGATGGAGAGCAATGCCTACGGTCCCTTGATTCTGACCCAAGCCTTCGTGCCCTTGATGAAGAAAAAAGGCTACGGCCGCATCGTGAATGTATACAGCGGCATCGGCGAGCTCTCCGATTTGGGCAGCAGCTGGCCTGCCTACCGCTTATCCAAAATCCTGCTCAATATCCAGACCCGGATCATTGCTGGCGAATTGCGGGGCACCAATGTTTTGATCAACGCCATATGTCCGGGGTGGGTGCGCACCGGCATGGGCGGTCTGGGCGCTCCCCGCTCGGTGGAAGAAGGAGCCGACACCGCCGTCTGGTTGGCCCTACTGCCCGACGATGGCCCCCAAGGCGACTTTTTTCGAGACTGCCAGCCAATTGATTGGTGAACGGGCGCCCGGTTCCAATGCTAACTGGCCTTGACGCCTTTGGCATCTAACAAGTTCTGGCAATCACCTGATTGTTCAAACTCGCAGATATTTTCCAGCGTCGTGTGGGCGATATTGGCCAGCGCCTTTTCGGTGAAGAAGCCCTGATGGCCCGTGATCACCACGTTCGGTAAGGTCAGCAGGCGGGCGAAGACATCGTCTTGGATGATTTGATCCGAGAGATCTTCGAAGAAAAGATCCGCTTCTTCCTCGTAAACATCCAGGCCCAGGTTGCCGACCTGGCCCGACTTCAAGCCGACCAGCACGGCCTGGGCATCGATGATCGCCCCACGGCTGGTATTCAGGATGGTCACACCTCGCTTCATCTTCGAGATGGTTCCTGCGTTGATCAGGTGATGGGTATCCGGGGTGAGCGGGCAGTGGATGGAAATGATGTCGGCTTGGGAGAAGAGTTCGTCCATGGAGACATACTGCATCCCCAGGGCCTCGCAGTTGGGGTTGGGATTAAGATCGTAGCCCAACAGCTCGCAGCCAAAACCATGGAAGATCCGGCTGGCTGCTTCGCCGATCTTTCCCGTGCCGATCACCCCGACCGCTAGACCGTACAGATCGAAACCGAGCAGGCCGTCTAACGAGAAGTTGCCTTCCCGAACCCGGTTGTAGGCCCGGTGGGTCTTCCTGTTGAGGGCCATGAGCAGGGCGATATTGTGTTCGGCCACGGCATGGGGCGAGTAGGCCGGCACCCGGACCACCTTGATACCTAGTTGCTCGGCCACTTGCATGTCTACATGGTTGAACCCAGCCGAGCGCAGGGCTAACAACTCGGTTCCGCCCTGTTGAAGCTGTAATAGCACGTGGGCGTCCACTTCGTCGTTGACAAATACGCAGACACACGGAAAACCCTGGGCTAAAGGGACCGTTGAACGGTTGAGTCGAGGTTCAAAATAAACCAGTTCATGGCCAAATTCTTCATTGGTCTCATTTAAATATTGGCGATCATATGGTTTTGTGCTGAAGACGGCGACGCGCATGGTGATTATTCCTCTTTAAATCATTGGCGACTTGGATTATGCTGAAAGGGTTTTATATCTCAATACTGTTCATAAATCCATGAAGTCCGGGAAGGAAAAAGTGTCTCGATGAAAAGTGCGCTCCTCTCTGAGTTTGGGAAAATATCCGGCCTGATATATCGCAACTCCTGCCATGTTCTATGCCCTAAACAGAGAGCGGGAAAAAGATCGGCATTGATGGAAAAAGTATGCTGACTCTCTCCTTCCCCGGCTCTCACGGATTCAAGCCGGCCGTCTTTCCAAATAAGATCGACCGCTGTTTTGTAGAAGTCTAGCCTGAAGGTGTCAGAGAAATCCTTGAAGCAACTCGCTTGTATGCGTTGCTCAAGAACCGGGGCAATTGTCCTCAGAAAACGGATAACATCGGGGAATTTGATCTGCCACGCATAAGGCCTTCCTTGTTTCGCCCCCATAGAAACAGCCATTCTGCCGGCTAATGAATCATTGTGCAGATTTAGTCTGATATACGGTTTTTCCCGTTCCCCGGCCTGCTGTTTGCAGAAGGCGAAAAGGCTGCTCAGGGCATCGAAAATTATGTCTTCACTGATTTCGCTGACAATAAGTCCAGTGCCAAAACCTTCTCCGGGAATTCTGCAATAAAACTTCTCCGCCTTCTCCTTGTGTTCCATGATCCAATACTCTGATCCATATTCAGTTTTTAGGCTTTCAGTCAATAGGTATTTCCAATGAGCTACATCTCTGAACGAAGAAAGCGCGTAAGATGCTCTATAGCGTACATCTTCTTGCATCAGGTAGGGAATGTCTTTTTCACCGGCAAGGCGCAACATATATACGTCTTGTTCCTTTGTCTCTGGGATGACATGAAGGGGCAAGTTGATGTGATTTTCCAAAGGAATGGCATAGGAGTACCCAAACTGCTGATAAAAGCCGGGGATGCCCTGAATCACAGCCAGGTCAAATCCTTCTTCTTCAAGTTTCTGGTCGAATTCTCCGTTCAGAGTTCTCATGAGTCCCCGACCCCGGTGTTCTTCGAGAGTTCCGACAATTCCCATTTCAGCAACCTTGCACGAAATTCCTTCCATTTCCCATGTCCAGGGAATCAGCGCAAACGCAGATACGATACGCCCGGTTTTGTTCTCCTCGGCAATAAACCAGTAGTTATTTTCCATTCCAGGAAGGTAGTGAAACATTGTTTCGGCAAGAGATCCTACTTGCTCAGGATGGAATACTTGCGAAAAGAGGGCATTCAACTTCTTTCCATCTGACGGTGATTCGGCTCGCCTGATACTGTATTCGTTATTCAACTGCAACCTCCTTTATCCTGGATCCTTTCCCCGGGCGGACAGGAGCGTTTCGGCCGTTTCGTAATCGGCCAAATTACCAATATCGAGGCGGGTTCCGGCCATTTCGACCGCATAAATTGTTTCCTTATCCACCAGGTGGTCGATCAGATAGCCCATTTCATCCGGACGATCTGCGTCATTGACGAAAGCCTTGACCTTATGCAGTGCGCTCTGGTTGAGGAAATAGCATGGCAAGCAGGCCCACTGAGAGGGCGGATCGGCCGGTTTCTCGGCGAATTCCAGCAGGCGATCCTCTTGACCCAGAACGGCTACGCCAGTGCGCTGCAGTTTCTGCCGGTCTTCTTGGGACACGACCAAAATAAGGTTTTCTCGTTTTTGGCGAAAGCGTTCCCAGGCCAGCCCTAGCTCAAACAGGAAAATATTATCCCCGGCGGCGATCAGTGCGCCGTCGGGTAAATCGATCCGGTTGAGCACAAAGGCCAGGTCGCCGTTTGAACCGAGACGATCCTCGTTGTTTAGGACGCCGTCGTTGTGCAGTTGCAGCGTGATGCCTTGGCTTCCCAGCTCGGCCGCCCATCTTCGCCCCCACGCTTGGAATTGGGGGTAAAAACGGCCATTGGACACCAAGTGAATCGCTTCAAGTCCGGGAAACGCTGCCAACTGCTCGATGAGATAATCGATGACGGTCTTGCCCGCTACCGGCAGCAGGGATTTTGGCTGCTCCCGGGTCAACGGGTACATCCGGGTACCAAAACCGGCGCAGAGCAGGATGGCGATCATACGATACGCAAGCCCCCTTCAACTTCGGCGGTGAAGGAATAGGCCCGCCCGGTCGCTTCCGGGAAAGCCGCCAGGTATCGTCTATCGATCTGTTCTTTGACCTCTGGCAGGGCCTCGGTATCGACCAGCGCGACGACCCAGCCGCCATAACCCCCGCCGCTGAAACGGCTGCCATACATTCCTGGGGAAGAAACGACGATTTGCATCAATTGGATGATGGCCGGGTTGCCGGCTTCATGAAGTTGAATTGAGCTATCGTAGTAGGCGTTCACCGTCCGGCCGAGCACATCCCCACCCTGGTGATCGACGTGGGCGCCCAGCGGGCAAATGCGGTAGGGACCGATGACATGGCCAATGGGCTGGGCCTGGCCATCCACGCGCTCTTTCAACATTTTGCCGGT
>JAHEJP010000032.1 GCA_024638855.1 Chloroflexota bacterium | reverse complement strand
CGGGCGTCACGCTGACGACATCCGGCAGGGCGGCGATTTGGGCAACCAGGCTCGGGGTCAAGGGCAGTACGGGCTCCGGCTGGGCGAAGGGATCGAAACCATCGGATTCTTCAAATTGGGGTTGCACGAACAGGTTTTCCAGGCCGATGGTTTCGAAATTCCGCTGCACTTCACGCTGCACACCGACGCCGAAGGAAACCATGGCCACCAGGGTGATGATGCCGATGAGCACACCACCGGCCGTCAGGATATTGCGCACCGGCCGCCGGCCCAGGTTGCGCAGCGCCGCCTGCAGGGTATCGTTCAAAGTCAGGCGGCCGCTCTTGCCAGGTCGGGACGCACTCTGATCTTCTGCTCCTCGATTTGGTTCATTGCTTTTCCCCTCCCGCACCTCAACGGCCGCTATCTGGCCGTCGCGAAGACGCACGATCCGGTCCGCGTAATCGGCCACATCTTGATCGTGGGTCACCACGACCAGCGTGATGCCCTGTTCCTCGTTCAGTTCGCGTAACAAGTTCATGATCGATTGGCCGGTGACTGAATCCAGGTTGCCGGTCGGTTCGTCGGCCAGGATCAGATCAGGCTGGTGGATCAGAGCCCGGGCCACGGCCGTTCGCTGTTGTTCGCCGCCCGACAGCTCGGCTGGAAAATGATCCAGGCGGCCGGCCAACCCCATTCGCTCTAATAGCGCCTTCGCTTTATCTTCGCGGATATCCTTGGGCACGCCGGCCAGCATCAAAGGCACGGCCACATTTTCTAACGCCGTCAATCGGGGCAGCAGGTTGAAGCTCTGGAAGACAAATCCGACCCGCTCTTTGCGATGGCGGGTACGTTCTTCGGCGTTGGCATCGTGCAGGGGGAGCCCATTGAGCCATAATTCACCGGCCGACGGCCGGTCCAGGCCGCCCAGCAGGTTGAGCAAGGTAGATTTTCCGGAGCCGGAAGGGCCGACAAGGGCGATGAATTCGCCCTGCTGAATGGTTAAATCCAGGCCGTGCAACGCTTGCACGATCGTATCACCCCGCTGGAAATGGCGATCCAGCGCAGACAGTCGAATAGTTTCGCTCATAATTTAGAAGGAGTGTGAAGATGCATGGAGACCAGGGAGGAAGGTGATCCGGGCCGGCCGTTCACCCATCCCCGGTCTCTCGATTTATGTTGGTTATTGAAGCGATTCGGCAATCGCCGCTACTTGCTCAGGCCCTAGGTCGCCGCCGACGAGGTAGAAGAGTTCCCCTTCGCTCCAGACTAGCAAGGAACGGCTGGCATCGTCATTGGTGAACAATGTGCCTTCGACTCCTCGAACAGTCACAGTTTCGGAGCTGGTGGCTTCGGCCGGCTGGTCCAGAGGCATAGCTGGGCCCTGGGCGACCACAAAAGATAAACCGTCGGGCAGATCGTAACGTTGGACAACCGCGCTACCTATTTGTTGCCTTTCGGTGGCAACGGCCGCTTCCGGCAGTTCGCTGGCTTCCAATAGCTCGAAATCGGCCGCTTCAAGTGGCTGTTCGAACTCGTTCATCGCGGCGAGAAGTTCGGCCGCCTGGATCACCTCGACGCCTTCGGGAAGGGTAAAGGTAAACAGGGAATTGTCCAGTCCGCTGTTAATCTCGGCCAAAGTGGCCTCAAATTTGGCATAACCGAGGGCACTTTCGGCGTATTCGGCCGCCAGGGGCAGTTGGTCGCTGGTCCGCAGCCACAGGTTAAGGAAACCACCGGCCGCTCGGAATTCATCCGGCATTTTTTCAGGAATCGGCACCAGGCGCAGACGATAGGCTTCGCTTCCGGCGACTTGTTCCTGGCCATTCCGTTCGGCCGTGAAGTATTCCAATAATTTGGCCACGGCTTCGGCCGGTGTTTGAGGCTTATCAACCTGTTCGGGATCGAACTCACCGCTATGGTCCCATTCACCTTCATACTCAGCGAACTTTTCCGCCAGCAGAGGGGCCATTTCCTCTGCGTTGCCCACGACGACGCTGTTCTTATCGGGGCTATAAAGCCAGAACTGATTGCCATCGGTGACGGCCGTGGTGCCAACCATACCCGCTTCACTGGCGGCCAACACTTCCAGCCGGTAGGCCGGTTCGCCGTTAGGCCCCATGTTCAGCTTACCCCACATCTCAAAGGTGCCATTGAGAGTTTTGTCAGGCATTTCCACGCTAACTTCCACAATGGCGTGCCCGTCATCGACGGTCTCCAGGGTTTCTATCGACCCCGTTAGTAGTTCGTCGGCGCTGGGGATGATCATCGCCGCAGCTAGGCCCACGGTGGCCAATAAGAGCAATAAGACCAAAATGATGATGAAGGCTCGTTTTCTGTTTTTCATGGATGTTCGTTCCCTTTGTTGATCTAAGTAAGCCTTATTAGCCTGAGTAAGCCGAGGCTAAGATCGAAAAATGAATCAATTTCTATCCCATTATAATTCCTCTTCTACATAACACCACGAAGCTCTCATTTGTGACAAAGGTGGAAGTTTTCCCCATTTAACCGGGTTCGAATCAGCGCATTTAAATTGGTTGCAGGTACCAAGTAATCGGCCGTCTGCGAAGCCTTAGATATAGGTGTCAAAAGTAACAAACGCTTCTTGTAACTATTTACGGCACCGGCGTTGAGAGTTCCCGTACAATATCCGAGAACACATCACCAATTTGTGGTCCGAGCAAAGCCAACATCGCGATGGCCCCGCAAGAAACAAAGACTAAAATGGCCACCGGGACGATTAAGGCAGAGACAACAGCCTTTCCCCAACCAAACCTATTAACGGCGTTTGTAGCAATTACGGCCAGCACAATATAGTAAACAGCAAGGGGGATTCCCAGGCATAAGTTCACAAAGGGAATAGCCCCCACAATGGACGACACAAGCGAGAGGGGGGCGGTGTAAGCTGCATTAGCATAGACTAGTTCAGAATAGGTGCCTGTTCCTCCTAAGGCCCGGGCGATGAGTTGGGTAAGACCGCTATTAATTATCAGTCCTACGACGGCAAGTATGGCAAAGATAGGTACGCAGCACACTAATGCAATTAACGACGAGCCAAACAGGGCGCTGGTTTCGAAACCTGGTATCGAACTGGTTTCGAATAGCGCTCCAATCGCTAGGCTGATTAGCGAGGATAAAGCATAGCCGATCAGCGCGCAGATGAATACCCAGAGGTAGGCCTTATTGGCTGAGGCGCCAGGATCACGCACCAGGCCTTCATAAGTCTCGACGGATGGTTTGGTAAGCGCACTTATCCACACTTCGCTCCAAGAGAGCGACTTATACTCCGCAGAGGGGGCATCGAATTCTTCTGACATTGTTAACTCCTTTCCCTATGGCACAATCGATCTGCAAATACAGTTTAGACCAGTTCCATGACCAAAGTCAACGTCGACAGGTGATGGACTTATCTTCAGCGGACAACCAACAATACTTTGTGGTTCTATTTACAGAAGATCAACGGTTTACATCCAGGCCGATCATGCTCCGTTCTTGCCGTTTTCGAGTCGAATCACCTGATCGAATTGAGACAATTCCACCTGATGAGAAATGACCAGGGTTGTGCGCTTGACCATAAATTGGTCCAGAGCATGCATTATCTGTTTTGCGGTGAGGGCATCGAGATGGGATGTCGCCTCATCAAGGATAAGGATGGGTGCATCTTTCAAGATGACCCGGGCGATAGCCAAACGCTGGCGTTCCCCACCGCTAAGCATCAGACCATTTTCACCAATGTGGGTATTGTATCCCTGGGGTAGACCGCTAATAAATTCGTGTAACTGGGCCATTTCACAAGCCGCAACCAGTTCCTCATCGGAGGCGTTTGAATTGGCTAGCAAGAGGTTGTCCCTTATGGTGCTATTGAACAGATAGGGATGTTGATTAACAACACCAATCATCCGGCGAATGTCCTCGGATTGATAAGTTCGCAAGGCGTGTTTTCCTATTCGAATGCGGCCGGCCTGATACTCATAGAAGCGCAAAAGTAAATTAACAAGGGTCGTTTTTCCTGCGCCACTTAAGCCGATCAGCGCTGCTCTTTCCCCGGAGTGCACGGAGAAGGACAGACCTTTGATGATCACAGGCTCATCCGGTCTATAGGAAAAAGATAAGTCGTTCACTTCTATACTGAAATCGGCCGGAGGGGATGATGGCAGATCTGGTTCGAAAATAGGGGCCGGGGCATCGATCAGGTCAAACAAACGCCGGCCAGCGGCTTTGCTGGATTCCAGATACTGTAATGACAACGATAGGGGTGAAACCGCCTCGAAACTGGCGATAGCCGTCAGGGGGAGCAAGGCCAGGAACATGCCTTCAATCTGGCCTCCTGTCACGAGTGGGATAGCCAACCAAAGCACAGTCAATCCGGCCAACCCGGTCAAAAGAGCCGTCAGTCCGTTGGCCAGGCCACGAACCAAGGCCAGGCGTTCTTGGCTGTCGTTAAGATCATCGTTGAGGACTATGACTTTTTCATGATAACGCGTGGTTTGCCCAAAAGCCGTCAGGTCGGCCAGACCCTGTATCTCGTCAACCAGAGTAGCATCTAACTTGGCTCGAACGTTGATGGCTTGAGCTGCCGGCTTCTGGCTTAGCCAGCGGGTAATGAGTGGCAAGACGAGACCAGTCAGGAGAAGAAAAAGCAAGATCGCGACCCCAAAGATAATGTCGAAGCTACCTAAGATGAGAAATGTGCCCAGGGAAACCAGCGCGGCCGCCAACGGTGGGATGATGACCCGTACATAAAAGTTCTCCAGCGTTTCAATGTCGGCCATGATGCGGGCTAACAAATCGCCGCTTTGATGTTCAATTAAACGGGCGGGGGCCAGCGGTACAATGGCTTTGTAAAACCAGACCCGCAAATAGGTTAAAATACGGAACGTGATCCGGTGGGTCACGTATCGTTCAGCATAACGTAAGGCTGCCCGGGCAATGGCAAAAACTCGAACGCCGGTGATAGCCATATTGAGCTGCGATGCCTCAGTGGCCACAGCGGCTTTGGAAATGAGATAGGCCGAGATGGCCATTAAACCCACGCTGGCGCCAACCGTGGCGAAGCTCAGAAAGACAGCCAGGAGTGCCCACCAGCGGAAAGGGGCCAAGAGTTTAAGGAGCCGGAAAGTGATCTTCACCTTTCGCCTCCGGTACGAATACGTTCGTTGTATAAGGTTGCCAGCTGGCTATAGGATCCATTCCTGGTCAACAACTCAGCATGGCTTCCCATCTCAGACACACGACCACCCTCCAACAATACGATTTGGTCAGCGTCATAGGCCAGTTCCAGACGATGGGCGATGATGATCACTGTTCGTTCGGCCATCAGCCGGTTGAGGGCCTGGCGAATGATTCGGTCGCTGTGACTGTCGAGATGTGCTGTGGGTTCGTCAAGAATCAGAATAGGCGCGTCTTTGAGAATGGCCCGGGCGATGGCGATGCGCTGTTGTTGCCCACCGCTCAGACGGGCGCCATGCTCCCCGACGTCCGTCTCGTAGCCACGGGGCAGGGCAGTGATGAAATCATGGGCATGGGCCGCGGTAGAGGCGGAGATAATTTCCTCTAGGGTAGCATTTGGCCGGGCCAGGCGAATATTGTCGGCAATGGATCCGTGAAAAAGGTGAGGCAGTTGGGGCACCCAGGCGATCTGACGCCGCCAGGCATCCTCGTCGATGGTTTGCAGGGGAACGCCCCCCACCATGATCCGGCCGCTATTCGGCTTGGCAAAGCGAAGCAAGAGCTGGGAGATAGTTGTTTTGCCAGCCCCGGTGGGACCGACCAGTAAAAGCCGGCTTCCCTGGGGTAAATCGAGCGAGAAATCTTCCAAGGCCGGACGTTGGCCTTCTGCATAGGTGAAGGTGACTCGTTCAAAGGATATGTCCAGCCGCTGGGGTTGGTGTGATTTGCCTTTTGCCCTGGTAGCGACTACTTTCCTCGTGGGGATGTCCAGGATGGCATAGATGCGATCGGCGGCTGCCTTTCCGGCCGTACCGGCATGAAATCGCAAGGCGTATTGCCGTATAGGTAGAAAGAATTCTGGAGTCAGTAAGAGTAACGTCAAGGCGATGTTGAAGGGTAGGGAGCCGTTCATGAGACGCAAACTGACCGTCAGAGCGACCATGGCCGTCGCGGCCGTCGCCGCCCATTCCATGACCAGGGAACTTTGGAAAGCGGTACGCAATACCTCCATGGTTGTATCGCCGTACTCATCGCTGATCCGCTCGATATTCCGAGCCTGCTCCTGTTCTCGGCCAAACAGTTTGAGTGTCGTCAAGCCTTGTAAGATGTCCAGAAAGAAAGCGCTCATCCAGCTCATTTCCAGGTAACGGCGTTCGGTGATAGCCCTGACCCTGCCCCCGATGAGAGCCAATATCAACAACATCATTGGTCCGGCAACCAGGAAAACCAATGTCGTCCAGCGGTCAAGGATGAGCACAACCAGGAGAACCATCATGGGAACGATGATGGCCAGCGCTTTGGCCGTCAGGTATTGGGTCATGAAGTGGTCCAGACTTTCAACGCCCTCTACGAAGGTGTTGACCAGCTCTCCACTACGTTCGGCTCGGGTGTAAAGGGGTCCCAGCAAAAGGAGTTTGTTAGACAGCTGCTCGCGCAGATTACTTTTTATGATTGTGGCACTTCGTTGGGCAAACAACTCCCGCCCCCATATCGCACAGCCCTGGACAAGCAAGAGCAGCAACAGGGTGAAGAGGTCGGGTGTTACATCGCTTAAGGTTTGATCTTCCAGGAATACCCGATAAACGACATCGCTCAAGAAGTAAGCCAGCAAAATATAAGCGGCTGCAGCAATTGCACCGGCCAGGACGGCCAAGATCAAAAATGCCCTGGCCGGCCGCTCGTCGTTTATGAGCCGTCTTTCGGTAGACAAAGGACGATCAGTAGGCTGATCAGTAACTCTCAGCCGTTAGTTCAGTCTTACCGCGGAAGAAGTAGTAAACCCCAGCTGTATATGCCAGGACAAAGGGTAAGCCAATGACGGTGATTACTAACATCACCATCAACGTATTTGGTGCTGAGGCAGCATTATAAATGGTGAGATTATCGGCCGCGTCGATGGACGAGATGATCAAGTTCGGAAATAGGCCGATGGCCCCAGAGAATAATAGGAGGGCGATCATGGCGCTGGAAGCGACGAAAGCGATGAAGTAACGTTCACCCCGGACCATCCTCCAAGCTATGATTAATGCGATCAGGGCAATGGCCGGGAACAAGCCCAACAACAAGCTGCTGTTGTAGTTTTCCATGGTATGGTCCTGGAAGAAGAAGATCGCCACGACGACCAGCGTGTTGAGGACAAAGAAGGTAACCATCAACCTGAGCGTCCAGTTTTTTACCCGTTGTTGCAGTTCATCAACGGTCTTCATGATCAAAAAAATGGCCCCGTGCATGGCCATCATGGATACGGCCGTAATCCCTACCAGCAGCGGAAACGGCTTCAACAATTCGAACAGGCTGATGTGGATATTGCCGAGGGCATCTAGGGGCAGGCCGGCGATGATGTTGCCAAAGGCGACGCCCAGCAGCAAGGCGATGGACAGGGAGGAGATCGAGAAGGCCACATCCCACAGGGTGCGCCACCCTTTTGGTTCTCGCTTGCTGCGAAATTCGATGGCCACAGTACGAAGAATGAGGAACAGAAGCACAAGCATCATGGCCAGGTAAAATCCAGAGAATAAAGAGGCATAAGCCAACGGGAAAGCGGCAAAGAGTACGCCACCACCAACGATCAGCCAGACTTCGTTGCCATCCCAGATTGGGCCGATGCTGTTGAGCACCAGGCGACGCTCGGTATCATTCTTAGCTACCAGCAGATGCAAAATGCCAACGCCAAGATCGAATCCGTCCAGGATCAAGTAGCCGGCAATAATGACCACAAAAAGTATGTACCAAATAACGTTGAGTGTCATAGCTTTACCTCACGATGTACGGACCTGGCCAAATATCTCGCGGAAGGTATCCGGGAGTGTGGATACAGGTTTATCTTCTGCTAGCGGGTCCGGTCCATGTTGGATCTTGGCGTTAAGCAAGAAAATGAACAAGGCAAACAGGGTCATGTAGAGGAAGATGAAGATCGAGATGGAGACGACGACTTGTGCAGTCGTCAATATAGGACTAGTGCCCTCGGCCGTTTTCATCAGCCCATAGACGATCCAGGGTTGCCGGCCGATCTCGGCCACAGCCCAGCCGGACAGGGTGACCAGCTCGGTCAAGAAGACGCTTAGGACAAAGATCCACAGCAGCCAGCGCATGTTAAAAATTCGCCCCTGCCGGTAATAGAAGATGACGCCAAGTAACCCAAGAGGGATGAAGAGGGAACCCAGAGCGATCATGATGCGATAAGTCTGGAAAGTCACTTGTAAGGGCGGCCATAATTCTTCTGGAATCTGGTCGAGACCGATCACGGCAGCGTTAAAGCTGCCGCCGGCCAGGAAACTGAGAGCACACGGGACTTGGATGCCCCACGTCTTGCCGTTCTCCTTATCAACCCAACCAATCAATGTCATGGGCGCGCACTCCTGTGTTTCCCAGAGCCCCTCCATTCCGGCAAGCTTTGAAGGCTGATATTCGGCAACGACGGCTGCGCTTTGCGAACCAAAGACGAATACCTGTAGAACGCTCATGATGAAGAAAAGGGGAAGGGCGATCCTGAAGCCGGCCTTGGCGACCTCCATATGCTGCTTTTTCAGCAGATACCAGGCGCTGACGCTTAGCATGAGTGACGTGCCGACCATCCAGGCGCTCACCAAAACATGACCTATTCGAGACAGGAATGAAGGGGTGAACATCACTTCCCCAAAGCTGGTCATGACTGCCCGTGCGCCTGTCGCTGTGTTAGCCACGATGTAGCCGTCGGGCGTTTGCATCCAGGAATTGGCCATGATGATCCAAACGGCGCTGAAGTGTGCGCCAAAGGCCACCATAAAGGTGGCAAAGAGCCACATCCGTGGACCCAACCGGCGGCCTCCAAAAAGCATCAAACCTAGGAAACCGCCTTCAAGAAAGAAGGCGAACACCCCTTCGGCCGCCAGCAGGCTGCCAAAGATATTGCCAACGAAACGGGAATAATCGGCCCAGTTCATGCCGAACTCGAATTCCTGCACCACACCGGTAGCGATGCCCATGGCAAAGACCAGGCCATATATCTTGACCCAAAAGAAAGACATTCGCCGCCAGAGGGGGTTCTTTGTGCGAACATATAGGACGCCCAGAACGACCATCATCAAACCCAAACCTATGGAGATAGGGGGGTAGATGTAGTGGAAACTTGCTGTGAGGGCGAACTGGAGACGGGATAACATCTCAGGGTTCATAGGTCCCTCCTTTGTCAGGTACTAGTTAAACACGATGGTGATAGCAATGATGCATTGTCTGCTGATAAGTCGAGAGGAATGAGGGATACTCGTGGGTTCCAAGCTTCTCAATGCCGTTCGACTTTGGCTGAATCGATACCTTCTCCGGTCAAGCCGGAAAAGCACGCCCCCAGGCTGAAACTCTGACGCCTGGCAGCGTCACGATTGCAGCCTCATATTAGATTGTACCAATTTTGAATTTGGGTGACTATGATCGTTAGTCGATATTCTTCACTTCGTGATATCTGAAGCAATTTACCGCATGGTCATTCACCAAACCCAGCGCCTGCATGAAGATGTAGATGGTGGTCGCTTCCCAGCTCAGTGAATTTTTATGTCAACCAACTGGCATGATGATCAACGGCCGCTCATTCTGCTTCATCTCGACCACCTGCTGAACCTGGTCATCAACGAATGCGCCCATAACCACGGTGCCCAAATTCAAAGCCACCGCTTGTAGATGCAGATTCTCGGAGGCATAGGCGGCATCCATATGAACGTAGCGGATTCCCCGGTCTCCATATTTGACCGTGGTCCGTTCGTAAACGGCCACGAACACAAACACAACCGGCGCCTCGGCCAACCAGGTCTGGCCTACGGCCGCCCGGCCCACTTCAAGACGAAGGTCCTGGTCGTTTACGTGGACGAGCCCATGTTCTCCAGGGTTGTACTTGTAAAGACCAACTTCAATGCCCTCTACTTGACCTATAAGCACATATAGTTCCAGTGGGCATAGCCCACCGGCAGAGGGCGCCGTCCGTTTGTAAGGCTTGGGACCACTGATCCCCTGGGCAGCCCACAGCAGCTGACCTACCTCGGCCTGGGTCAACGGCCGGTCGCCGTATTCCCGCACCGACCGCCGCTTCAGCAGCGCCGCTTCAAGGGAAACATCGCCGTCTAATATGGGTTCAGGCAGCTTAATCGTCTCTTTCGGATTGTGCATTGTCATTACTAAACTTCCTTCTTTTGTCGCCTTAAGAACCAGGCCCCCCGAATGAATGCCCGCACTATATCTATCTCAGGCGGGATCGCCTAGTTGCAAAAGGCACCTCTGGCGGGTGATCTATGTCAGGGTTGTCCTGGAGGTCGCTCAAAGAAGCAGAATGGATTGTAGACCGACCGCTCCGACGAGTGAAGCTTTCTTAGATTAGCTGCGATGGGGAAGTCTATATCCCAATGCTGTTAGGTCTGCTTCCTATTTACAGAGGGTTTCATTCATGAATTGTGTGGCAAGTTTTGTAAATTCACCTTTAGGACCCTCGCTCCGGCCCGCTATAAGGATCGACGATGACATTAAATAAGAAGCGGTAAGGAAACTTGAAGCTGGGTTTGGAACTGGGCAACAGACGCAAGCGCCTGGAGCCAATCGCGGCGTTGTCGTGGAATTGTTCCACGGCCAAACGGGGATCTACAAGGCTGTCCGGACTATCCAGCTCCAGGTGCTCCTGCCACAATGCCAGCCGCAGGTCTCGGACAAAGCGATTCTCTGCGTCCACCACACCTAATTGCATCTCGGTGATGAAGGCGATGCTCCGTTCGCATATGTTGCCGCTGCCGATCAGGGCGTATTCGTCGTCCACTAGAAGCAGCTTGGAGTGGATCGTCGGGTCCTTGCCGCCAATATGCAGTTTGCTGATAATGAAGTTACCATGCTTTGGATTGGATTCGGCTATCTCTCGCAGATAGGCGGATGCTATTTGTCGCTGCTGGAGCTCATAGTGTTTCCAGGGTTTATTATTCCGGCCGGGGGCCAGGGCCACCACGTCTACCCCTCGCTTCAGCGCTTCCCCTAACTGGTAAACGAAGTCCGTCTCTCGCTTCACGCCGGTTGACGTTTGGATATAGGGCGGATCGTGGAAGGCGTAGACGTATTGGTCCTCGATATAGATGTATTGTCTGGCCTGCTTGATGGCGTTCAAGTAAGCGGCCCAGAAGGTGTACTCGCCCACATGAGACCAGGTATAGCCTACCTTGCGCCTGATGGAGGGGAACCAGGGTTTGATCATGGGATAGGTCCGTAGAACCTGAACAGAGTGGGGGCCAGCCTCAGGAATGGTCGGATCCAAGAAATCGGTCGGCGCCTTCGAGGTGATTGGCGGGTCGGTGGCTTCGGTGTTGGGATCATTCCAGCGTTCGACAAAAGACATGGCTACATCGGCCACGGCCGGGCCGCGCACCTTTAAACCGATATCGTGGGTTGGGCCGCCTTTCTTATTCCGTTCGGGATTTTCTGGTTGGTGGTCAGGCGTGTCCCAGCGGGCAAAATAGAAATCGGCCGAACTGACCAGGGCCACCCATTGACCATCTGGCCCGCGAGTCACGTTGAATTTCTGGTGATGCCCACCTTGTTGGCCTGCGTATCGTTTATCGGCAGCGCCATGTCCCCCGGCGGCGATGAGCTTCACGGCAAAGGCCTTGGTACCCGAGCCCGACCCCGGGTGCCCGCTGCCAAGAAAGTAGACCTGCACGCCGGCTGCGGCCGCCTCTATCATGGTTGTCATAGCGTCCTTGGCTGGGCCGTTTTCGCCCAACAGCTTAACCGGGTCGATGCCCATAGCTGCCACCATGATCTGGCACTGGCTGGGATCTTCGCTTTTAAGCATCTCTTCGACCCGGTAGTGAAAGTCACCCATGATGGCCTTGCCGTCGATCAGTGGTTCAACCAGATTACCGTCAGCATAGGGCTGGATGGTAGATCCAGGAAATCTGGTTTGGGGTGGAAAGTTGTTCTCATCGTTGACGTCGATGAACCATTTATCCTTAAGCTCTTGCAGTGAAGTCATTATTTAATTCCTTTGCTAGAATATAAGTTGATAGCCTCCAAAGGCAATTAAGGCCAGTATCCAGTAGCGCACCATCTTTGCCAAGAAAGCCCAGACGAGAAACGGGCGAAAGCTGATGCCGTATGCTCCGGCGGCCGGGGGAATGATCCAGGCCAATAAGGGTAAGAAGGAAAAAAAGACGATGGGTGATCCCCAGCGGTGGAAATAGTTACCCAACCTCTCCCATCTTTCATCACTTACTTGGGGAAAGTGTTCTTTCAATGTTTCAAGCCCACCCTGACCTAACCGGTACTTAGCCACACTGCTTACCAGCGTTAATATGGTAAGAAGGAGGACAAGCGCCCATGCTCTCCAATCGAGGAATAGATTCAACATAAGCTAAGTTTCCACAACCATCACACGAATATAATTATCATTGCCTTCTCCGCGATGTCTTAGTCTTCGCCCAGTGACATAAACAAAGATTACCAGCGAATAAAAACTATCTGGATTGTACGTCGTCAGAACCTTTATGAACAATCTTCCGGAAATCAAAATTCGATTATCTCTGTTCAATTTGAGTTTCTTTACCACTTCTAAGTGGAGAGTAGTTCCATAACCAAAGTCAACATCGACAGATGATGGGGCAGCGCGCTAAATTTTTGGATTCAGTCTTTAGATAAAGATAATTTGACGCCCATCCAGACGATTGGTTTATCTTCAACGGGAGACGACAAGAGGCTAGAATTACGCCATCGGCGATACTTCATGATATCTGAAACAATCGGCCGCATGGTCATTCACCATACCCACAGCCTGCATAAATGCATACGTTATTGTCGGCCCAACAAAACTGAAATTACGCTTCTTCAAATCCTTGCTGATGGTTTCTGACAACTCAGTTTTCGCCGGTAATTCAGACATCGTCTGCCAGGCATTCTGAATTGGCTTCCCGTCTACAAAGCCCCAGATATAGGCATCGAAAGTGCCGAATTCTTCCTGGACTATCAAGAAGGCTTTGGCGTTCTTGATGGCCGAGTTGATCTTCTGCCGGTTGCGAATGATGCCGGCGTCACCCAACAGCTCTTCAATCTTGGTTTCATCATAGGCGGCCACCTTGGCCGGGTCGAAGTTATCGAAAGCCTGCCGGTAATTCTCGCGCTTACGCAGGATGGTCATCCAACTCAAGCCGGCCTGGGCGCCGTCCAACACCAGATCCTCGAACAAGCGGCGGTCATCTCGCTTGGGTACTCCCCATTCTTCATCATGATATTTTTGCATTAGCGGATCATCCCCGGCCCATTCGCAGCGTATGGTCATCTCGCTCTCCTTAGTTCCCTTTGCTACTGTCTCTGCAGCGTGGCTTCCAGATGCACGGCCAGGTGGGGCACCTTGTTCGTCTGCATGTGCATCGTGTAATGCAGGCTATCATCCACCACGGTGATCGTCCGCGTCGCTTCCGCCATGCGCGGGTCATTGCCGAAGTGGGTGCTGCGCAGCCGGATCACCAACCCGGCCGGCGCCGCTTCAATCGTACCGGCCAATACTTCCACCCGCCCGCCGATCTGGGCATTGGCCACCATAACCTGGTCCTCCGGCAGCAGCTGCACAAAGCCGCTTTCCCAATGAGAAGGTAAAAAATCATCCTGGCCGTTATTGCGCCGCCGCGTCTTCTGTTCGTAGTGCAGGATCGGCCGGCTGTCGTCCAGGGTGAAGCGCAGCGTTTCCTGATATTCAAAATCTTCAATGGTCGGATATTGGCCCAGGCCGTTGCCTGCCCATTCGCCGGCCAGGCTTTGTAGCAAGTCGGTCATGGTCAACCGTTTCTGTTCCGAATCTACGCTCATGATCTTGATATCCTTCCTCACTAGAGGCCTCGTCAGAAGATCAGTCTGCTCCCCGAACCAGATTATATAGCACACCCGATACCCATCAACCCATTGGCCAACTTGAATTAATGGGCTGAGAGCCGCCGCGGCTACAGAATTGAGGGCCTGAAGATGACAGGGGGCGTTATATTGACTTGATAGAAGGCAGGTATATCTTAAAAGGCAAATCTTGTAATGACGTCATCAGTACGACCGTGTCCTGTTTGCTTCCATCATGTTGGGATTTTGCTGTGATTGAAACGGAATCGCTGTCATAAATGGAAGCGCCGGCCGGGATATCGACCGTCACGGTGAAAGTCGCGCTCTTGCCGGCGGCCACTACGATGCTCAGATGTGAGAGAGTAGTCGTCCAGACATTGCCCGTTGCTTCCAGGTCGAAGGTATCGGCCACGTTACCCGTATTGCTGATCTGCACGGTGTAGGTCACTGTTTCACCAGCCATGCCAATGCGAGTGTCGCTAGTTGGCAGGTTGACCCCGTAGATTGGCGGCACGCTGGTGGTCAACACGGCCGTATCGCTTTTTGAATTATCGCCCTGAGAGGTAGCCTCGATCGATACCGAATCGTCATCATTGGCTCCCGCTCCGCCCGGTATAGCGACCCAGGCTTCAAAGCTTGTGCTTGCGCCGGCCGCCAGCATTACGCTAGAGGTCGAGAGGTTGGTCGTCCAGCTATTGCCCGAGACGTCCAAATCGAAGGTGTCGGCGACGGTGCCCAGATTGGTGATCTGCAAGGTGTAGGTCACCGTCTCGCCCGGCAGGCCTGTCAGCGCCTGATTCGGCGATAAATCGACCCCATAAGAAGGTGGCGCAATTATCGTCGTTAAAACGGATCCGGTGTTATCATTGTCCGGTTCGAGGTCGGTGATGCCGCCCCCAACATTGACGCTGGCACTATTTGAGAGTGTGCCTGAGTAGGTCGGGTGGGTCGTCAGGATGATGGAAGGGTTCGGCACTACGGCTGATTCGATGCCCAAATTACTCTGTGTACAAGTAATCGTGCCGCCGGCCAGGTTGATGCTGCAGCCAGGCGCGCTGGCGGCAACGACGGCGCTAACCGGCGTCCAACTATCGACAACTATGGCCGTGACCGGCGAGGTGGGCCCGGCGTTGGAAATGGTGATCGTGAACGAGACTGCATCTCCCGCGTCGACAAACGCCGGACTTAAGCGTATTTTGCCGATCGAGAGATCGGCCGTCTCAGCAAATTCATAGGCCCCAATGTCACAGCCTCCCCCCTGAGGGCGGCTGATGCCGCGCTGATCATTGGTAGGACAGTTATTATCATCGCCATTGTCAATGGCCGGGCTGCCCGGCAACAGAGCGTGAGTAAATGTAGGGCCGCCGTTGTCTTGCAGCGGGCCAAGCATTGGATCGCTGCTGCTGATATCGCCGGCCGCCGTGAATCCGCAACTGGTTTCGCTGTCCAGGTTATGGCCCAGGGAGTTTAAGGCGCCCATATTGTTGACACAGTTGCCGCCTGCCCCAGCATAAGCCACGATGGAGTTGCGCAGACTTAGTTGGGCTGAGTCCCCGTCCACATATATATTGCCGCCGGTATCCATGCCACTGGCGCTGTTACCGATCACGGTGACGTTTTCCAGGCTGGCGCTGGTGCGATTGTGTAAACCGCCCCCGTTGTCATCGACCATATTGTTGCTGATGGTTACATTCGTCATATCCAAGCTGAAGCCGCCGTTATCGATGCCGCCGCCGCTCCTGGCCTGGTTGTGATCGAGCAGGCTATTCTTCAGGATGAGGGTGCCGCCGTTTTTGATGCCACCGCCGTTGCCGGGAGTAGCCGTATTGAAGCTGAAACGGCTGTTCTCGACGATGGCATCAGTCCCAGGCCCATTATTTAATAGGCCACCCCCGGTGTCGTTTGTGTTGCTCATGATCGAGCTATTACTCAGCGTCATGTCGCCGGGAGATTGGGCGCTCAAGGCTTTATTGTGTACGCCGCCACCAGTGGTGTTATAGATTATATTGAGATTGGTGAGTGTCGCATCGGAAGAATCGTTAAGGATTCCTCCCTCCCGGTTGCCACTGACCGTTCCGCCGTCGAATAGCAGAAAGCCCTGGCCCTCATTGTGAACGCCATAACCGTGGGTGTTGCTGATGACCTGGGCGTTATTAAAATCCAGCAAGCCGCCATTATTATGAACGCCGCCGCCATAATTCGCCTCGATGGCACTGTTGTTTAAAGTCAGACCACCCAAGACATGAACGCCGCCGCCGCTGGCAGCCGTGTTCGTGAAAACCCGGCTATTGTCCAGCGTCAAACGCCCGGTGGTCCGAAGGGCGATCCCGCCGCCGTCGTTGCCGAAACCGGGGTTTCCATTTCTGATGGTGACTCCGGAGATCGTCGCTCGCGCCCCGGGCTGAATGTCCAGTACGCGATCCGTGCCGTTGCCGTCGATGATGGTATTGTCCAGGTCCGCGCCGGTTATGGCCAAGGTGTTTACTATCGAACCGGTGATGTCCAGGTCGCCGGTCAGACCGCTATCTTCTCCCGCTCCGGTTAAGGTCAGCAGGAAGATCGTGGGGGTCGACAAGGCGGGGTCAATCATTATCGTATCGTTGCCGCTTCCGGCCGGGCAGCCGTTGAAAGCGCTATCCGTATTGGCCGCGATAATGGCTTCGCGCAGCGAACATAGGCCATCACTGGCAATACTGTCTGAAGTTGTCGTGACTACGATCGTTGAACCGGCCGCCGCCGAGCCGATAAAGACAAACCAACCTGAAATGAGCGACAGAGCGAGAGTTAGACAAAATAGGATTTTCGCTTTTTTTTGCCGCCCGGCGATGTTAAAACCAGAATTATCCAATGGCCAAATTGAGTGAAACGACAATGAAATCATCGGCCGAAATTCCTAAGTGTGTCACGGTTTAAAATTGAAACGGAAACTATGACACCTTGAAGTGCAACGGATCTTCTATAGATGGTTTTTCTAAGAATAGGAGCCGTTGCACTCTTATTCGTTCAAAATCAGGGTTTCGGCACCACAATGCTTGATCCATCGCCGCCATTATCGTGATTGGTGGATGATTCATAGGACATTGAAGGGTGAGAAACCGAGTCGATGGTTAACTTCACGCTGCCAACATTACCTTTGAGGTTATCTTTCGAAATATCGCAGTTGCCAGAGCTATCGGTTATGCATGAACTGCTGCCCGATGCGCCGGTGCTCCAACTGCCGTTGACCGTGGCATTGGAAACGGCCATTTCATTCGAATCATGGACCGTGACCTTGACGGTAGCCGTCCAGCGATTGCGGTTGCCGGTAGCAGATGACCCTTCTAAATCGCCAATATGGACCGTCTCGCCGCCGCCCGGATTGGGAGTAGCCGTCGGCGGTGGTACAGGCGTTGGCGTCGCTGGTAGCGGCGGCGTATTTGTTGGCGGTGGATCGCCGGCGCCGGGATAAACCTCAAATTCGTTCAACCAGTTGCGTAGGCCGCCATTGCTCCAGGCTGAGGAAACCATCTGAACATATCTCGCTTGAATGGGCGAGAAGGTTATCGAGTCGTTGCCGCCATTGCCGCTTGTGGTGCTGTAGACAGTTGACCAGGCGTTATTACCTTCTGAAAGCTGGATGATGTAGCCGGTAGCATAATTTTCGGCCCAGGCCAATTCGACCCGGCCAACGGTCTGGCTGCTGCCTAAATCAACGCTCATCCATTCGGCCGGCAGCCGATTCTTACCCTTCGCCCTTTCGGTGTGCCAGCTTGTGGCCGAATTTCCGTCTACAGCCATGCCGCCGGCATGACCGCCGTCGCTGAACGATGAAACTTCGACCGGCCGGTTCAAAGCCAGATTGACATTGGGGACTTGAGTTGCTGTTGGGGTAGGGGGCGGGATATTTTGCAGCCACTGGTAGGAGGCCAGCAGATCGATCAAACCGTAACCGTATTCATTGTCCGCTCCGGCCGGACCCAGATCGGCCGCGCCATTGATGAGCGCCGCTTCCTGGTCGTCTACGCTCAGGTCGGGGAAGGCGCTGATAAGTAACGCCAAGCCACCCGCGGCGTGCGGGGCAGATAGGGAAGTGCCGGTCGCATCGACGTACCTCCCGTATAGATCTGCGGTGTGAATGGCCACGCCGGGCGCCACCACCTCGGGGTAGACTGATTGATCGCAGGCCGAAGGGCCGTGGCTGCTGTAGCTATAGATCCCACCGGTATTATCAACGGCCCCAACGGCAAAAGCGCCGGAGTTATTTCCTGGGCTCCTGCTACTTCCTGCGGAGGGCCCATAATTGCCGCCGGCGAAGATCGGCAAGATGCCTGCTGCTTGTAGCACCTGCAAATCTGATTCAAATTCCAGATCGCAGCCTGGCGAACCCACGGTCCAGGAGTTATTGACGACGTCAGGGGCGTCGGCCGTGCCCGGATTTCCGTCGGGATCGAGCAGCCATTGGAAAGCCTGGTGGATGGCGGTCGCCGTCGAGACGCCGCTATTATTCCAGATGCGGGCGGCGATCCATTGGGCCTGGGGAGCCAGGCCAATGGCCGTGCCGCCGGCGTCACCGCCGACCATCACGCCCATGGTCGAGGTGCCATGGCCGGTCAGATCAGCCGGTGACGACAACTGACCGTAAGGATCGAACCAGCTGTTGCTGCCGCCGCGGTAGCGGCCGGACAGGTCTGGATGGTTGGCATCCACGCCCGAATCCAGGTTGGCCACCACCACGCCTTGCCCGTAATAACCCAGGGTCCATAAGGCCGGGGCGTTAACGGCCGAAAGGTTTGTTTCCGGTGCGATCTGGGCCAGCGGGGCGGCCGGTATGACCTCGATATCATCAGGCGTGATGCTGGCCACGCCTTCTGTAGTCGCCAATTGATTAATTACGTCCGAGGTAGCCGTTACCGATAAGCCGTTGAAGATCCAGAAGGGAGCGTAATGGCTGACATTACCTCGAGCGCCTTCCAGGGCCAAGGCGTTTCGCAGATCTTTCTGGCTGGCATATGATTTGGCCTGCAAGGCTCGAATGATTCCTTCCTGGCTGGCGGCCCGGCTGGCGCCTTGAATTTGGTCTAAGTCGGCCTGATCATGCAGCGTGACGATGACGGTCATCATCTCTCCCTCTGGCAAGGCCGCCATTTCCGAGCGGACTCGAGGATCTACCCTGGCCGGTTTTTGATTAGGTTCGGGTTGGGCGGCCGATTCGTCGATGGCATAGGGAAATAACAAGATCAGAACAATGATAATGGCAAAGAGTCGTTTCATGACATTTCTCCGCGTCTCACTGAGCCTCAATTGGCTCGAGCTGTTGTGCGCCAAATTCGACTATCACCGGCGTGCCCGGCCGGATAACATTATTGTCATTGGGGTAGAAGTTGAATAGGATGCCGCCATCTTCCCATTCGATGTCGTCATCCAGCCCTTCTGAGACCATCAAGGCCTCGCCGCTCTCGGCCACGATCAAGCGGGGTAGATTGGCCGGGTCCTCCAAGAATTGCTGGGCTTTGTCAGCGTCAAGGATCTTGAGACGAAAGTCGATCATGCCGCCGGCAGCGGTGACGCCGATCAGGCGCACGGCCAGGCCATGGCGCTCTGCCAATTCTTCGGCCGAAAGAAACTCGGCCGGAGATCCATTAACGCTTGTTTGCCTGCCGCTCCAGGCGCGGTAAGCAAAAAAGCCAGCAACGACTAGAAGTAAGATGATGGCTATGATCAATAGGGTCCTACCCATAGACGCCGGCTGTTTGTTTATCATGCTGGGGTCGGTGGTGGATTCTGCCATAGGACTAATCGTTCTCCTGGGCTGCAAGAAATCCTCCGATTGTGGAGGTCTTCCCGCAGCCTTGATGATTCTTCTAAGTTGATCAACTAAACCTTGAGGGAGAGTTAGCTCAGCCGGTTAACCGAACCGAGACTAACTCTCCCATCCGTCAAGGTTGGCTACTGAACATCAATCGCATCCAGGTCCTGGCTGTTTGTATCGCCGAGACCTTGGAAGGTGCCGTCAAAGTACAGCGACCATAGAGGCAAAGCACCGGCGTCATACAGGACGACACTCTCGTCTTGAACTAATCCTAGACCAGCAACGCTTGTGCCGGCGTCTAGTTCGAAGGAGATATAGAAAGTATCGTCATCGACGACCGTCAGGCCATCGATGTCAGCCGTGCCGTCCAGACCTGTGGTTGAAGCGTCGAATACACGAATGCAGCCGAGAACTGGATCAATGCGGTAGATATCGGCATCGTCATACGGACCGGCCACGCCCGCTATGGCGGCGTTGCCAGCAGTCGAGAAGTAGGTAACACCGTTCACGATGTCTAACGCATCGATATTGTGGCCATTGGTGGCATCCATGCCGTCACATTCGTCAACGCCGGCGAAGTAAAGTTGCCACTCTCCGTTTTCTGGGTCGTAGGTGACGACGTCTTCATCCTGGACCACGCCCACGCCGGGCACGGTGGTGCCGGCGCTGCGTCTGAAGGATATGTAGTACAGACCTGCGCCGCCGGCATTGGCGTCAAAGGCCAGGCCGTCGATATCGGCGTTGGTGGGCAGTATATTGGCGCCACCACTGCGTGCGTCGAACATGCGGCTGAATATCGCGGTTTCCCAAAGATAGATATCGGCATCGTCATAAGGACTGGCTGTGCCGGGTACGAGGCCGTTGCCAATGGTCGAGAAGTAGAGCAACTCAGGTACCGCTGGCGGCCCTGCCGTGACGGTGAGGGTGGCAAAGGCAGTTGGGCTCCAGTTGCCGGCCGCGTCCATAGCGCGTACGTTTAGTTGGTAGATGCCGGGTGCCCAGCCGTTGGCATCGACGGTTGTAGCCAAGTCCCAGACCGGGCCGTTAGCGGTCACGGTCATAGATGTGCCGTTACCGGCGCCGGGATCGGCCCCTGTAAACCATTCCGCTAAGTCGATACCTGAACTCGGATCAGAGGCTGTGGCCGTTAAGGCGACGAGAACCGTTCCGTCGGTCGTGTTGGGATTGACGGCTACGTTGCTGACTGTCGGTATATCCGTTTCAATCACGAAGTCCACCGAAGCAGGCGCGCCCCAATTGCCCGAGGCATCCTGACCGTGTACCCAGATCTTGTGTGTGCCCACGCCGAGGGCGTTGATGGTCGACATTGGGATGTAGACATAGGCATCCTCGACCGCTTCGTCGAACAGGCCGTCACGTGGTGACAGCGGGAAACCTGTGCCGTAGTCGGCCACATCCACGGTCGGGGTTATGAAGCCCTCGGCCCGAAGGATGGCCGAGTTGGCGCCAGGTGCGCCGCTCAATGGGTCACTTATCGTGGCGTCTACTCGTATGGCGAAGACGGTCGGGTTGTATGGCGTTGAACCGTTATTGGGGTTGGGATCGGCCACGACGTTGCCGGTGTCCGGTCCGGTCTGGTCCACCGCCAGCGTTGCAACAGCGAAGCCGCCCCACTGTCCAAAGCTATCCATGCTGTGGACGTAAACGGTGTGCGCCCCTTCGGGGCCCGTGTCGGCCGCATTAATGGTGCCGCCCAGGCTGGCGATCGGCGCCGCCAGGTTGACCGCCATGGCTACGCCGGTCCCATCGGCGCCCATGGTATCGGTGAAGAACTCGGCCGCGGCGATGTTGCTGTTGCCGGTGGCAGTGTCGTTGCCGGTGGCGCTCACGGCCACAGCCAGGCTGCCATCGCTAGGATTGGGCGCCAGGGTGATGCCGGTGGTCGCCGGACCTAATTTGTCTACATGCAAAACAGCGAAGTTGAAAGCACCCCAGGTGCCATCGGAACCGTGAACGTAGAAGGTATGGTCGCCATGGGCTAGTGTCGCCAGGTCCACGCAAGGTAGCGTAGCACC
>JAHEJP010000321.1 GCA_024638855.1 Chloroflexota bacterium | reverse complement strand
ACTAAGATATGATTAATCTGACTACATACGAAGAATCTCTCAAACGCGCTGTGAATCAGGCGAGGGAGAGAAATATCATCATCCCCACATTCAAACAGATGCAGGACCCCAACCTAATACCGGCCCGTATCAAAGAGCAACTATCCGGCGTTGGGCTATGGGATCTCAATCCTCTGAATCTATTTCGTATCTCCTGGCACAATGACCCAGTTCCCAACGGTGGCGGTTACGGAGGTGTCAATTTTCTTGAGTTTCCCAGCGAATTGACAGGCGTTGATGCACGAATCATAACCCTGGTCGGCAAGTGGTTTCCAACAGGTGCACACAAAGTAGGCGCGGCTTTTGGCTGCCTAGCACCACGGCTGGTGACCGGTCAATTCGACCCCACAACACAGAAAGCTGCCTGGCCTTCGACCGGCAATTACTGTCGAGGCGGCGCTTATGACTCAAATCTTTTGGCCTGCGAATCTATCGCCATCTTACCAGAAGGAATGAGCCAAGAGCGTTTTGACTGGCTTGCCTCAGTCGCCGGAGAGGTTATTAAAACCCCAGGATCGGAGAGCAATGTTAAAGAGATCTTCGACAAGTGCTGGGAGTTAATGGCTTCGGGCGAGGATATCGTTATCTTCAACCAATTTGATGAATTCGGTAACTATCTGTGGCACTATTCAGTAACCGGTAATGCCTTGATGGAGGTCCTGGAACATGTTATGGGGCCCAACGACAATTACCGGGGAGTGGTCCTAACTACCGGTTCGGCCGGGACCATTGGCTGTGGCGACTATCTGAAGCAACAATTCCCCGGCAGCAAAATCGCCGCCAGCGAAGCCCTACAATGCCCGACATTGCTCAATAATGGCTTTGGCGCTCACCGCATCGAGGGCATTGGCGACAAACATGTGCCCTGGATTCACAATGTCAAAAACACCGACATGGTCATGGCCATTGACGATGACGCCCCGATGGGCTTGATTCGCCTGTTCAATGAACCGGCCGGCCAAGAATATCTAGTTTCCCAAGGCGTTTCACCCGAATTTGTGGAAAAACTGCCTCTCTTGGGCATTTCTGGCGTGGCCAACATGCTCTCCTCCATGAAGTTCGCCAAGTATTATGAACTCGGGTCTGAGGACATCGTCCTGACCATCGCCACCGATTCGATGGAGATGTATCAGAGCCGGATCCTGGAACTTCGTGAAGAAGAAGGTCAATTTGGTCCTTTAGATGCGGCCGGCGCTTACCATCGATTCTTGATGGGTACCAGCACCGACTATGTCGAGGAGTTGAGTTATTATGACCGCAAACGGATTCACAATCTGAAGTATTACACCTGGGTAGAACAACAGGGAAAATCATACGACGAGATCCAGGCCCAGTGGTATGATCCGAATTACTGGATCGACATTCAACCTCAAACCGAGCAGATAAACGAGTTAATCGACGCATTCAATGACAGGGTTGGCTTGCTTTAGCTGAAATCTACTAGCTTTCGATCTTCGGCCTGTTACCGGATAATAAACGCCAGTAACAGGCTTTTTTTTGACGAGCATGAGCCAATGATTCCAGCATTCATTTGATCTTCTGGCCATATATTTTTTGAGAAAGTGGCAGTTTAACGGCGCAACCGAGGTGGGGGCACGAACAAGTCCTGGCCAAAAAACAAGAAAGGACCATGACTCTAAGTATTCATGGCCCTTTTACTGTGTGGGAAGAAAAGGATATTGTACGCCATCATAAAATCCGATTTCATACCAGCGTCCAGTGAGCCAAAGTTGCCGATTTAAACAAAACGATGGTCCTTCGACTTACTGCAAAAGTATGGGATCAATATATCGGAATGCTGGGATCGACCTCTCGAGCCCAACGGTTGATGCCGCCGTCGAGATTATGCAGCTTCTTGTATCCATGTTGTTGCAGCAAGTTAACGATCTCGGCGCTGCGGCCGCCGGTGCGGCATTGGACCACGATCTCTTGAGCAGTGTCCAATTCTCCCATGTGCTCCAGCACCCGGTTTTTAGGAATGAGAACGGCACCTAAATGGCTCAGATTCGAAATCGCCCATTCATGCGGCTCGCGTACATCCAGAATAAACAGCTTTTCACCGGCATTTAAGCGTTCGTTCAATTCTGAAGGGGACATTTGAGGCACCCGGGCCAGTTCCGCGCCATCCATCCCGGCCGTGTACAGGCTATGGTCATGGGCAGGCACGCCACAGAATTGTTCGTAATCAATCAGTTCGGTCACGGTAGGCTCTGGACCGCATACAGGGCATTCTGGGTTCTTCCGAAGACGAACCTCATCGAATTCCATGTTTAAGGCGTCGTACAATAAGAGCCGGCCTATCAACGATATGCCAGTTCCCAGGATTAGTTTGATCGCTTCGGTCGCCTGGATCGCTCCGATTGTCCCTGGTAAGACGCCCAATACACCGCCTTCGGCACAACTAGGAACCAGGCCCGGCGGCGGTGGTTCTGGGAAAAGACAACGATAGCAAGGTCCTTCTTCAGCATAAAATACAGAAGCCTGGCCCTCAAAACGAAAGATGCTGCCATAAACATTAGGTTTACCTAATAAGACGCAGGCATCATTGGTCAGATAACGCGTTGGAAAATTATCGGTGCCATCGATGATCACATCGTAAGGCTCCATGATCACCAGTGCATTTTCCGAGGTCAATGGCTCGCCATAAGTGTCTATCTGGACAAATGGATTGATGTCATTGATCCGCTCCCTGGCGCTTTCCAGCTTCGGCCGTCCTACGCTACTAGTCCCGTGGATCACCTGTCGTTGCAAGTTGGAATAGGAAACCACATCATAGTCGACCAGGCCAATCCGGCCGATGCCGGCCGCGGCCAGGTACATAGCTAGCGGGGAACCTAATCCTCCGGCACCAATGAGCAAGACGCTCGCCGCCTTCAGCTTCTTTTGCCCTTCCATACCCACCTCGGGCATGATCAAATGCCGGCTGTAACGGCGGATCTCTTCGTTAGTCAGGGTAATGGCTTCCGGTGCGATCAATTCTTTGATTGTCATTTATTGTTCTCCAGTTGTTTCGCCAGCTTGGTTGCATCCGTCAATCCATAATTGATATGCCGTATCTTTCCTTCTGGATTGACGATAAGGGTTGTTGGCAAGGTAAAGACGCCGTACTGAGATGCAAGCTCAGGCTGTAATTCGACATCGATCTTTTGGATGGTTACACGCCCGCTATACTCTCTTTCGAGAGCCTGCAAATAATATGCTTGGGTGCTGCATGGCGCGCAGCTATCGCTACGAAAGTATAATAAGGACGGTTGGTCAACCAGGGTAGCTACAACCCTCCCAGCTCTGTTAGCACGCCACATTTGCGCGTATCGCCAGGCGTAATAGAGAGCCAGAGTAATCAATACCAGAAATAAGGTCAGGATAAGACGTTCTACCATCGTTATTCTTTCGCCGGTTACAGCCGATCACCTGATGGGGCTGCGTTCGAAGCCGGGCACATTGAGCCGGTTAAGTTGATAATACAAGAAGCAACCTGCGCAAAAACCCAAAAAGAGGTTTAAACCTGCCAAGACCACTGTCAACCAAACAAGAGTCCAGCCAAACACAGTCTGTTCCAGTAACAATGACAGGACCGCCATAGCAAGGACAATTCCGCCAAAGCCCTGGGCGAAACGATGAGGTTCGGGGTTATCCGGGATTACATCAGGCATTACCATGCCAGAAGGCTTTAACCAGCGCGAGTAGACTTCTTTGAAGAGTGACAACCGTGGAATTGCTGTGCCCAATAGCATGATCGAGCCGACCAGGGCAACCACTAACCAATCGTCTAACAAAAAAGCGACGATGAGAAGCGCGATGATAAATGCCTGGTTTGCTCTTAAGGCCGAACGGTCTACCATTCGGGTGCTTTTTTGCTCATTCATCACTATGTATCCTAACGCAGAGGGGGCTACGAATAGTATTTTAGATAGCAGATATGCGCCAGAAGGAACTCGGTGTAAGGGATGACGCTAAGCTCAGGTTATTAGATGAGGCTTATCCGCCAGCGATGGAAGGAATGATCATGATGGTATCGTTGTTTTCGACGACCGTTTCCACGCCGTCCCCATAACGAATATCTTCCTGGTTCAGGTAGATATTAACGAAACTGCGAAGCTTTGACCCATCATAGAGATGTTGACGCAAATCCGGATATTGGCTGGTTAGATCTTTCAGAGCATCGCCCACGGTCCCGCCTTCAACCTGGACCTGACTATTGCCGTCAGAATATGGCCGGAGTGGCGTTGGTATTCGGAATGTTGGCATTTACTTACTTCTCCTGTCCTATTAATTCTTTTCGTACGTTCGGCGGTTAGAGAATCTGTCGCCAAGGGCTTTCAAGTCCGCATTCACTCGCCGATTTCAATTGATTCTTCAACGAAGCCGGAACGATCATCGAGTAACTGCCATGAACGGCTATCACCCGGCTTCCGATCCCATACCTCGGTTATGAGATATGAGTAACCGGGCCAGGCAGCCCAGGCCAAATCACGAGGAGAGGCAATGGGCGGATGATCAGGGTGGCTATGAAAAATACCGACGACGTCGGCATCAATTTCGGCTGCAGCCAACTCGGCCTGCAACATATCTTGATCTCTTATTAGAAATCGTTCCCGTTTCTCTTCTTCATCAGCCCAGCTGTTTGGCACAAGAAAGATGTCAACAGCGATGATATTGCCATCCTCAACCTGCCCCAGCAAAATCCCGCATCCCTCATAGGGATAGGAATCAACGCCGTGGGCATTTATTCGATCCCGTAATTGCTTCGTCAATCTTAGCATCTTGTAACAATGATAAACGGTCGCAGGCCAACAGCCAATAAACCGGCCGACCTCGGGTTTACGAACGACCTGTGAGCCAATGTCGTGCCCACCCCCACCTTCGCGAGGATAAACTTCGGTGGGCACCCATGTGTTTGGATTCCTGCCTGCGCGGGAATGACACCTTGTTCGTGTACCCTTCGACTTCAAGCACTTAATCTCATTCCTGCCAGAATCTTTCGCTAAGATACTTAAAGCCATTGTCAGGCAAAACGGTGACAACGACGGCATCAGTCAAATTGCGAGCCACGTCGATAGCGGCTGTCACAGCTGCCGCGGCCGAGATGCCTACAAACAATCCTTCCTGCCGGGCTAACTCCCGGGCCATGTCGTATGCTCTTTCGGTTCTTACTGTTACACCGTTATCAGCCAGATACGGGTCATAAATACCCGGCTGGATAGCCGTGGGCATATGCTTCAAACCCTCCAAACCATTAAAAGGGCTATCGGGCTGAATCGAAACCGTTTCGATGTAGGGGTTCAATTCCTTAAGCCGGCGCGATGTGCCAACAAAGGTGCCGCTGGTGCCCAGGCCGGCCACAAAATGAGTGATCTGTCCGCCGGTTTGGCTCCAGATCTCATTAGCTGTCGTAAAGTAGTGAGCCTGCCAATTGGCCGGATTATTATATTGGTTCGCGTAAAAATAATCGCGGCCATTCTCTTTGGCCAAACGCTTGGCTTCTATCATAGCCCCATCAGAGCCTTCCAACGGATCTGTGAATGACAATTCGGCGCCATAAGCACGAAGAATGGCGATTCGCTCTGGGCTGGCATTTTCGGGCAAAACCAACTTCACACGGTAACCACGAGCAGCGCCCAACATGGCGTAGGCGATACCCATGTTACCAGATGTGGAATCGAGCAATACCAGACCGGACTTTAGCAGACCTTGCCATTCGCCTGTACGGATGATATTGAGCGCCGGGCGATCCTTGACCGAACCGCTAGGATTAAACCACTCCGCTTTGGCGTACAATTGAACGGTTGATGGTAACTTAGCGGCGGACGCTATCCGGCCCAAATGCAATAGAGGTGTATTTCCAACCTGTGCTTCTAGGCTGGTAACTGGATCGGTAGATGGGTATTTAAAGAGGAAGTCGGTTTTTTCGATTGCTGACAACATATTGTGGTTATTCCTAAAGCAAGATTTAAAAGATGGTTGATTCCTGTAGGAAACAAAAAACGGCGGCCAATGCCTACCAATTCGCCTTGTGCGAGGGTGGCTGCCGCCGTTGGTCAATCTAGCTTCTT
>JAHEJP010000320.1 GCA_024638855.1 Chloroflexota bacterium | reverse complement strand
TTTCGTTCTACTGGCCGATGGTCAGTGCCCAAGATTTCGGCAGGGTTGCTCCCTTGCACGAGTTGGATGCCTGCTTCAACAATACGGTCAAACACATTCAAAGTGTAACCATCATGGGCGAAAAACTAGCCCATTATTCTTTACTTATGGCTGAAGTGATCGCCGGAAGTAGCGAGCAAATGCGTGCCCGGCCACCCCTCTCTATCTTGGTCTGTACGATTGCGCCACTGGGACAGGATAAATCCGGGATCGAAGGGGCGATGGTCTTTGCGGAAGCAGGAATTCCCGTAGGATTTATGGCGATGCCTACTATCGGCTCTACGTCGCCAGCAACGATGGCTAGCGCTCTGATTGTCGGCAACGCCGAGGTAGTCAGCGCGATGGTGTTGATGCAATTGGTCGCCCCTGGCGCGCCGGTTTTCCACTCGCTGCTAGCTTCGGTGATGGATCCACGTTCAGGAGATTATCTCACCAGTTTGTCGGAGAAATACCTGTGCAACGCGGCCGCTGTACAGTTAGCTCACGATTGGGGAGTTCCCTCGCTGGCTGGGGCCTTTGGTGTGGACTGTCCCGATCCGGCCGTGTATCAACAGGGCCGGGATAGCGTGTATACTGCACTGATGTCTCCCCTATCGGGAGCGGATATGGTGGATGGTCTTGGCCTGCTGCGTGCCTCGACTCTATTGCTGCCCGAGCAAATCATCTACGATGATGAACTTTATCATACCAACCGCATCTTAGTGGAAGGGATAGATACCAGCGTCGACAAATTGGCGTTGGAGGTGATCGAAGCGGTTGGTCCAGGAGGCCATTACTTGGCCCAGAAACATACGCGCCGGACTATCCGAGATATCTGGATACCCAACCTCACCCACCCGGCTCCAACGATGCCGAATCAGCCCACACCCGATCTCCGGGAACGCGCCAAAGAAACTTTTAATAACATCCTGCTCGAACATCAGCCCGAACCCCTGACAAAAGATGTTCAGATTGAATTACAAGGTATTCTGAAAGCAGCAGAACAAGAATAGTCGCCAATTTATCGAAATCCGTCAGTTTGACGGTCGAAGAATGGTATCATTCTTCTTTTCATTTTATCCTAACAGGGGTTGAAGTATGGCTGAGACTTTGCGAGAACTGGGACGCGTCAAGCTAGTGCAGGTGCAGCCTTCCGGACTGATAATCGAGACACCATCAGGATATTTTTACGATGCTTCACGGCGATTAGAAGTGGATTACATAGAGATTACGCCGCTAGGTATCGAGGCCACCACACCTGACGGTGAACACGTGCTCGATATCCACCACATATCTCACCCGGACAAGGCTTACGATAATGATGACCTGGTAAGCATCGGCTTCACGTCTCACTATGAGGCGATGCGCGCTCGCTTCGGAGAACACATGGTGGATGGCACCGCCGGTGAAAACATCATCATTGATTATGAGGCTGAGGTCTGGTCCGAAGACCTGGGTAAGGGAATCGCCATTGAGAACCAGGATACCGGGCACAGGACGCTGTTAGGTCTAATGTCATTCGCTGCACCTTGCCGGGAATTCAGCCTTTTTGCTACCCAGAGCCAGCACGAGCGGTTGCCGGCGGATAGACTGAAGGATACGCTGCAATTCTTGGGCGATGGACGGCGTGGCTTTCTGTTGGTGATGAGTGATGCCCAAGAAACGGCGCTTGTCCGGCGAGGGGATAGCGTGTTTGTGGTCGACTCGGACTAATCTCACCTGGCATCGCTGGATATACAATGAAAAAGAGCCTAGCCTTTGCATACGTGGATCCTGCATTCGCTTCGCCAGGCTCTAGATTCGAGATCGAAATATTGGCAGAGCGTCTTCGGGCGACGTTGCTGGCCGGGCCTGCCTACGATCCCCAGAATGTGCGCTTGAAATCCTGAACGAAAAAGTTGCGCCGCAAGGCAGCTTAGGACAGGACAGAGTAGCGCATTACTTTTGCCTCGGCAATCACATTTACCTGTTTAGTTTTTTCAGCTAGATTGGGTTAAATCCTTCTTCACACGGATGGACGTCAAGCGCGTTCGATGGTAATCGCCTGCCGGTGAATTTGGATGGCCCCGGCTTTGTCCAGCACCTGGGATACATACTGTTCCGGCACATCGACCAGGGTGTGTTCGTCTTGGATACGAATGGCTCCAATGGTGTAGCCGGGAATATTAGCCTGATAGGCGATGGTGCCAACCACATCGTTAGGACGGATTCCTTGAGCTTTTCCGGCGCTCATGGACAGACGAACCATTCCTTCCTCGCGAGCCTTATTGCCCCTCTGCCGGCCGTTCGAAGCGTGACCATTGCCTTGCTTGCGGCCGTTTCCTCGGTTATTGGGTCGCTGGCGATTTCTGGGATGGAAATCTTTTACTTCTGCCACGGCCGCAATCGGTCTTTGTTTCTCTTCTATGCGAGACAGCTTTAACGCTGAGGCAGCGATATCAACCGGATCGTATCCTTGCTCCACCAATTCGATCACCATCTCCCGTTCCCGCCGGCAGCGGTTGCGCTGCAACCAGACCATCATACGCTCGAGCAATGCCTCTTCTCGTTTTGTTTCGATGTCGGCTATGGTCGGCAAACTAGCCCTGGTGATGGATTGCTTCGTAAAGGATTCGATCCTGCGTAGCCGTCCTCTTTCAGCTGGGGTAACCAGAGAGATGGCAATACCGGTTTTTCCGGCGCGCCCAGTACGTCCCACGCGATGGACATACCCTTCCAGATCTTGGGGCAAATCGTAGTTGATTACGTGGGAGATATCGTCTATATCCAAGCCCCGGGCGGCTACGTCAGTGGCCACAAGCACTTTGATCTGGTTGCGACGGAATCGGCCGAGCACACGTTCACGGGCATCTTGGGACAAATCTCCATTTAGCGTCTCGGCCGGGAAACCGCGCTGGGTAAGTTCATGGGCCAATTGACCAGTGCCTATCCTGGTACGGGCGAAGATCAGGGCGCTTCCGATCTCTTCGATTTCAAATAGGCGCGAAAGTGCGGCCAACTTGTCCGCCCCTTTGACCAGGTAATAGCGCTGCTCGATTGATGCTACGGTGAGCTGCTTTCGTTCGATCGTTTCAACTTGGTGATCACTTAAGTATTTCTCTGCAAGGCGGCGAATCGCCGGCGATATAGTAGCCGAGAATAGGGTAGTCTGGCGAGTTGACGGTGTTTGTTCAAGAATGGCTTCCATGTCCTCGATGAAACCCATGCTCAACATTTCGTCGGCTTCGTCGAGCACGACCGTGCGCACACCGCTGAGATCCAGGACTTTGCGTTTGATGAGGTCAAGCAACCGACCGGGTGTGCCAACGACTACATTTACCCCTTTCTTTAATTGAAAAATTTGTTGGCCATAGGGTTGCCCGCCATAAACAGCCAACACACGCACTTTGCGATAGCGACCATAATCATTAAATGACTTGGCTACCTGCATCGCCAATTCTCGGGTAGGGGTTACAACTAGGGCTTGTACCTGACCCTGACCGAGTACCAGATTTTGTAATATAGGAAGGGAAAATGCCGCTGTTTTTCCTGTTCCAGTCTGGGCCTGGCCAATTACATCGCGTCCTTCTAGCATCAATGGTATGACGGCCACTTGGATTGGGGTCGGCTCTTCATAGCCAAGCTCATTGACTGCCTGCATCAATTGAGGATGCAGGTTAAATTGAATAAATTCGTTTAACATATTTCTCCTACTACTGGTTGATTTAAACCCTGGGATGACACAACCCCTGCGGGTTTTGCCCCGATTGTCTGCCCAGATCCGTCTCGTCCCAATAGTAAGAGCCCGCTTCTGGCAACAAAAAATGCCGGGCCTGAATTCGGCCGGCACCCATTTGGAAAAGTAAAACAACTAAAATGTTGTGATCCAATCTTGGATAAGCTAGGGACTATACCACACGTTGGCGAATTGAAGTATTAGAATTCAATAACGATTATTTACCAATTCTTATACGAATCGCTGTGTTTCCGGTACTCGATTAGTTTTTCACCGAGCAGTTCATGTTCAAGAATGATATCGCTGACTTCCTCAAGCGCAGATACCCAGGCGTAAGCCTCTTCCAATGTCTGGCCGGTAGAAAAGCAGCCATGTCCTCGCTGCATGATGATCTTGTACCCTCGAAGCGCTTCAGAAACAGTTTCAGCCATTTCCTTTGATCCAGATGCCATCTCTACCGACACCACCGGTATCTTACGTAAAAGGTAAGAGCCCTCATTGTCGATAGGGATGATTTCATCCCGGCTAAGACTAAGGGTGATGGCGGTACGGGGATGAGCGTGGACGATTGCCAGGGCTGAGGTCTTTTGGTAGATGGCACGGTGGACAATTAGTTCAGTGCTAGCGCGGATGATGCCGCTATCCTTGCCCCGAAATCTGGTCTCAACAAAGTCTGTATCTTTAAGACGACCAAATTGCGCCCCACGTCGTTTAATGATTATCTTGTCCCCGACGCGCACGCTCATGTTGCCGCCATGGGAACTTGTGAGGCCAGTGACAAATATGTCTCGCCCGATGTCGCGGAATTCTTCGTAAAGTCGTTGGTCTATCATGGTTGCCTCGTCTCGTGAATCGCAATGTGATCATTCAATATTGGCGCTGACTTACCTCTGCCATCAATTCATCACTTAAGATACCATTTCTCCCAGATCAATTAGTTCCAGTTCTTCTAGTTTTTCTGGAGTAGGTATCCCTCGTTCATCCCAACCGCGGAATTGGTAATACTCTTCCAGCATTGGAGCTAGTTTGGCTGTGAAGCCTTTGCTAGGTCCTTCGGCAACAGGATCATTGAGCAGCCGGTCGGGCAAATCATCATCTAAGTTGGTAAAGCCCTCACGCAGATTGTAAAGTCGCTCCAGATTCCAGACTCGTTCGCCGACTTTCATCAGATCATCAGCGCTGAAGTGGAGACCTGTAACGGCCGATAACGTCCTGGCAAAAAACTCCTCTGCCACGGCCATATTGACGAACTTACAGTAAACCAAGCTATCGATCACTGCTGCCGAATCTTGATGCACGGAAACGATGCCTGCTTTCCCTTGCGTGGCAAAGCGATCAATTAAGCGGGGCAGCGCCAATACTTCAGGGCCCAACATATTACCAGTCTCATGACATGCCCCTCTGTTCGATGTTGCATAGACCAACCCTTGACCTTGCATGCCACGCGGATCGTATGCGGGCAATTCCAGCTTTTTGACGCTCATCGAAAGCTCGGGCGCGCCATACTTTTCGGCCATCCGGTAACTGCCTTCAGCCATATCATCGCCCAAATCGCGTCGATAGGCAGTATCTCGTATGAGATCTTGAAACTTTTCTCCCTGACCAAAGTCGAGATCTGTATCTAGGAACCCTTTTTGTGACAGCTCCATGGCGCAGCCTATTATGTTGCCCATTGAGATGGTGTCTAGTCCCAGATCGTTACACAAATAATTGGCTTCAGTTATGAGATCCAGGTCATCCACACCACATTGAGCGCCAAAAGCCCAAGTGGACTCGAATTCGGGTCCTTCTCCCTGTTTGCCACTGGCCGTTTTGGTGATTCGAGTACAGGTTATGGGGCAAGCCCAGCAAGCCTGGTTTCTTACTAAAATCTCCTCGGTGATGGCTTCGCCGCTGATCTTATCGGCGTTTTCAAATTGTGACTGCTGGAAATTGCGTGTGGGTAATGCTCCGATTTCGTTGACGACATTGAGGACCACGGCCGTGCCAAATTCCGGTAAGGCCTGAGAGGTTAGCGGACTAGCTTTTAGCAGTTTACCTGTTTCATAAAGCATGAACTTGAACTGGCCCTTATCGATCGCCTGGTTTTTCTCATTCCCTTCGACGACAATGGCCTTGAGGTTTTTGCTACCCATCACTGCGCCCGCTCCACCACGCGCCAAGGCTCTTTCCTTGTCGTTCATGATAGCGGCGATACGAACCAAATTCTCTCCGGCCGGACCGATACACATGACGTTACGCTTGTTTCTATTCTGCCCCAAAGCATCAGTCGTTTCAAAAACTGTTTTGCCCCAAAGATGGCTAGCGTCTTCGATGCTAACAGTATCGGGAGTAATAGTTATCATGACTGGTTTGTCCGATTTTCCATGCACGATAAG
>JAHEJP010000319.1 GCA_024638855.1 Chloroflexota bacterium | reverse complement strand
CGCTTTTCTTGTACAGCACGCGTACTAGGCGATGTTCTGGTCACTGTCCCAGAAGAAAGTCGAGCCCAAAAGCAAGTGGTTCTCAAAGCTGCCTCAGGGCGCGCTATCGATGTAGATCCAATCGTTCGACTGTACTACCTAGAACTGAACAAGCCACAAATGGGTGATCCGGCCGATCGCGAACGAATCGTGGTCGAGCTAAGAAATCGCTTTGGCTTGGAAGGCATCGAATTCGATTATCCTGCTCTAAAGGAATTGTCCAGATCGCTCCGCAGCGCCGATGGTGCCGTCACTCTCACCATTTGGGATGGGCGGCTAGTGATACGCATACAGCCCGGGTATCACGAGCAGCCGGTCGGTCTGGCAGTAGATATTGGCTCAACAACTTTGGCTGCTTACTTGTGCGATCTGCGCACGGGTGAACTCCTAGCAACAGCTTCAGAAATGAATCCTCAGGTTACTTACGGCGACGATATTATGTCCCGCATATCTTACGCCAATGAACACAAGAGCGGCCGGGAACGACTGCACCGGGCAATCATCAGAGCCCTGAATGAATTAGCCAAAAATGCTGCGGAGCAGGTCGGCATGACCGTCCAAGATATTGTTGATGTTACCCTGGTGGGCAATAGTGTGATGCATCATCTGGCCCTCAACCTGAATCCGAAGCCGCTTGGAGAAGTTCCATTTGTCCCTATCGTTGAAAGTTCGATTGACATCAAAGCAGCTGATATCGGGTTGCGGCTGCATCCAGGCGCCCGGCTACACATCTTGCCACTAGAAGCCGGTTTTGTTGGGGCGGACAATGTTGGCGTTATCCTATCTGAGGAACCTCAACATCAAGATGAAAATCTACTGATTATTGATGTCGGTACCAATGGAGAATTACTTCTCGGTAACAGGAATCGCCTATTATGCACCTCCAGTCCCACCGGTCCCGCTTTGGAAGGCGCCCAAATCACCCACGGTATACGCGCCACCCAAGGTGCAATCGAACGGGTGCGGATTGATCCAGAGACCCTGGCAGTGCGCTTCAAAGTTATTGGGCAAGAACGTTGGAGCGATGAGTTACCACCTGGCGAGATAGAAGCTCGCGGTATTTGTGGTTCGGGGATTATTGAAGCTGTAGCTGAGATGTTTACGGCTGGCGTCGTAAAATCCAATGGCCGTTTTGCCCTGGATAAGAATGCATCTCGATACACCGAAGTTCACGATGCGGCCGCCTTCATAATTGCCGAGGCTGATCAAACGGCCGGCGGTAATCCAATTGTCGTCTCCCAGCGGGATGTGCGCGCCATTCAACTGGCCAAAGCCGCCCTGTATGTGGGCGCAAGGTTATTGATGCGCGAGTTGGACATAGAAAGCGTCGACCGCGTGATTTTGGCCGGCGCCTTTGGCAGCGTTATTGATCCGCTTTATGCCATGACCTTGGGGATGATTCCAGATTGCGATTTATCACGGGTATCCTCTGCCGGTAATGCGGCCGGCGATGGGGCGCGCATTGCCTTGCTCAATAAAGCTAAACGCGCCGAAGCTGCCCGTGTTGCCCAATGGGTTGAGCATATTGACCAGCCACTGGAAGAGGAATTTCAAAAATTTTTCATTGACGCCCTGGCTTTTCCCCATTCTACCCACCCTTTTCCACATATTGAACCGTTCATTAACGTTCGGCAGGTCAAGTAGGGATGAAGCAGAACTACCACACAAAGCAACGTATGTCAGGATATGAGATGGAACCCCCATTTGCACTCGAGGAGCTATTAAGACGGTATGGAAACCGGCGGAAGAAATTTGAGGCCGTTTACCAGAACATGTTTGAGGAAGCAAAACGATTGGCGACTCCGTCTAGTCTTCAGCGCACTTTTTTAGCAGACGAGTTTCCCACGCTTGCAGCCTATCTGCCGGGGGCCGAGGCTATCACCCTGGGACTTTGTTCCCTTGGGCCTGAATTGGAAGCTCGTGTATCTACGTTATTCAACTCAGATCCGGTTTCGGCTGTAGTGTTAGATGAGATCGGGACGCATTGGGTCAAAAAACTTGGGCGCGAAATGCACCTGGAGATACGAGCCAAAGCAAAAGAAGCTGGTAAGCAGGCCAGTCCCTCCTACCGGCCCGGCATCGGTCGATGGCCACTTGAACTACAAAAGGATTTGTTAGCTGGTTTGCCGGCCGCCACAATAGGCGTTCATTTTCAAAATGGCTTAATGGATCCCCAAAAAAGTATTAGCATGATTGTTGCCATAGGCGTTTCACTAGGCCGCAGCCGTTTCGCGCCACAACAGGCCCTCAAATCAATACACTGATTAGGAACTAAGCCCGTAGATATGGTAATTTGTTGACAGTTTTTACAGAAGAGAGAGGTGAGAATTAGCAACTAAGCGAGACCGATTTTCTCTTAAGCTTTTGCCCCTATATCGAAGAAGGAGAATGCCATGAATAGTAACTGGTTAGTTGAAATTATGAAACGGGCTCAAAGCGGCCCATTCTCAAAAGAAAAAGATTTTGAACTCAAACTCATTAAGCGGATCAGACAACTGGTCAAAGAATACGACATCAACTACGATGCCAATAACCTTGTTCCGGCCGACGATGATATGGCCGACCGGGTCTTTCAGGCGGGATTACAGTTGTTCGTTGAATTCGGCGCTTACTGCCAATCCTCCGAGCGCCAGATTCTCTTTACCCACGATGAAGTAGTCGACATCCTTGCTCAGGCCCCTTCTGAAGTAACGCTGGGAACAGGTAAAGACGCGGTGTTAATGCGCCACCGCGGCGTGGAAGATCCGGCTCGGGCGATCGTTCACTCTGGCCCGACAGGCACCCCCGCTTCAGAAAAGTACCACCCTCTCATTCTACTCTCTTGCGCCCAGGAACCCCTGGTAGATTGCCTGGGGGCTGGTTCCGTTTCAACCTACTTGGGTGAAGGCATTATTCCAGGTACGCCTTTAGAATTATTAGGTGCTCGGCGTGATGCCAGTGTGGCCCGAGAAGCTGTTCGGATGGCCGGTCGGCCGGGTATGCATATCAACGACGTAGCGGTTCCTTTGACTTGCTCTGGAAAAATGGCCGCCTATGATCCCGAAGCTGGTCTGCGTCCATCGGATGGCATCCTGGTTTCTCAAATGGTCGAACTCAAAACAGACTACGACCAGCTGTCGCGTGTCGCCCACCTCTATAATGTTGGCGGCGTGTGCGTTGACCTGATGACGCCGCTCATTGGTGGCCTTGGTGGTAGAGCCGAAGGAACAGCGATTGTATCGGTAGCCGATCATCTACTCGGGGTCGTATTATATGATGCCGATTATCATATGTTCTCGCTGACTCATCTAAATTACGTGAACAACACCGACCCACTTGGAATCTGGGTCCAAGCCATGGTTGGGCAAGCTTTGTCGCGTAATACACCGATGGTTCTGCTAAATGATATTTACGTACTTTCCGGACCGGGCACCAGAGAGCTGCTATATGAGTGTGCGGCCGGTGCTGTGGTTGGAACCGTATCTGGATTCAACATGCAGGGGGCTGGAACAACAGGCGGATTCAAGCGCGACCACACCACCGGATTGGAAACCAGATTCATCGCCGAGGTCTCGCGAGCCTCACTGGGATTGTCTCGGCAAGATGCTTCGGAACTGATCCCCGAATTAATGAAGGGATATATCGATACGCTTAACGAGCCAAATCGTGGTCGCCCATTCTGGGAGGTCTATGATGTGGAAACGGTTAAGCCCACCGAGGAGTGGCTAGACATTTACCACACTGTCAAAGAAGAAATCAGCCAGATCGGCCTGAATTTTGATTATGCTCGCCGGCCAAAGGCATAAAAGGAGATATGAGATGAGCGTTCCTGAACCTATCCATCAAAGATTAACCGAAGCCTTCATAGAAGGTGATGAAGAAGCCGCCGAAGCCATTACCTTAGAGGCTTTGGAGGCAGGGGTAGATCCCCTGGCTATTATTAGCGAGGTCATGGTTCCAGCCTTGACCGAAGTAGGCAACCGGTTCCAAACTGGCGAATACTTTCTGCCCGAACTGCTGATGGCTGGTGAAGCGGCCGAGGTAGCCAGCAAGCATCTTGAAGCGGCTATCGCCGCCTCGGGGCAGGCCAATGAAAAATTGGGAACAGTCGTTATGGGGACCGTAGAGGGTGATGTTCATGACATTGGTAAGAACATCGTCGTTACCATGTTACGCGCCCACGGTTTTAAAGTGATTGACCTGGGCCGTCGCGTATCGCCAAGCGCCTTTGTAGACGCAGCCCAGCAAAATGATGCTGATATCGTCGCTATGTCATCGCTAATGACGACGACCCGACCGGCCGTTCAAAGTACAGTTAACTTGTTTAGTGAGTTGGGTTTAGAAGGCAAATATAAGCTCATTGCCGGCGGCGGCTCTGTAACGGGTGATTGGGCTAAAGAAATAGGTGCCGGATATTCTGAAGATGCAGCCGGCGCCGTCGAGCTATGTAAACGGCTTATGGGTATTCCTGTAAGTTGATGCTCTACCGTCAGTCAAGATAACCAAGCCGGTACCACACAACTTTATCGGTGCCGGCCTGTTTATCCATCTGCCAGTCGAAGTTAGAGTCGATTTCTACTTAGGCGATTACATACCGGTCAGCTTCTGTCCTCCTGCATAGTGCTGCTATTCGCTAACTAAAGGCGAGCAAACAATGACAACAATTCTCGTCAAAAATGCCGATGTCCTCGTGACTATGAACGACGATCGCCAGGAGATCAAAAACGGCGCGGCTTTCATCGAAGACAATCAGATTCAGTGGGTTGGCGCCAGTTCCGAAATTGATCGTTTCATCGCGGAAAGCCGACCTGATGTAGCTCGTGACGGGTTAAACGCTACTATTGATGCCAGCGGTTGTGTGATCATCCCTGGCCTGGTAAATTGTCATCACCATCTCTATCAATCTTTGACCCGCACCATCGGTACTGCCCAAGGCAAAAGCCTGTTTGAGTGGCTCATATACCTTTACCCAATATGGGCTGAAATGACGCCAGAGGCTGTCAATGTTAGCGCCAAAGTAGGCCTTGTCGAGTTGATTTTAAGCGGCTGCACGACGGTAGCAGATCACCTCTATCTCTATCCCAACGGTTGCAAGATAGATGATGAGATACAAGCAGCCCAGGAAATCGGTGTGCGATTCCACCCCACAAGGGGCAGTGTGAGCCAGGGCGAAAGTCAGGGTGGCCTGGCGCCAGATCGGGTTTGTGATAGCGAGCCAGACATCATAAGAGATTGTATTCGGATCATTGAATCGTTCCACGATCCGGAGCCATTCTCCATGATCAGGGTTGGCTTGGCGCCTTCCGCACTCTTTGAAGTTACGGCCGATTTAATGCGTGAGTCCGTAGAACTGGCTCGACAGTATCCTCTGGTCAATTTACATTCTCACTTGGGCGAAACACAGGATGAATACCGATTCTGTATGGAGACTTTTGGTAAGCGGCCGATTGAGTACGCCGAGTGGTGTAATTGGGCTGGAGAAGATGTTTGGTTTGCCCATATGGTTCATCCAAGCAAGGAAGAGGTTGAGTGGTTGGCCAGTACAAACACTGGCGTTTGCCACTGTCCCACGAGCAATATGATATTAGCTTCAGGCATTGCGCCTATTCGGGATATGGTTGATAAGAAAGTGCGAGTTGGTCTTGGCGTCGATGGTTCTGCCAGCAATGATGGCAACCATATGTTAGGCGAGGCCCGGCTGGCTATGTTGTTGCAGCGCGTTGGCTGGCCCGGTTTTGAATCTCGCGCCGACCGCTTCAGCGCTCGCGAAGCCCTGGAGTTGGCTACCATTGGTGGCGCGCAGGTATTACGACGAGATGATATCGGTGCATTACTCCCCGGCAAAGCTGCAGATTTGGTGGCCTTCAGGATTGATGACTTGACTCATGCTGGCGGACAGTTCGATCCGGTGGCGTCTTTGTTAACATGTGCCCCAACGCAGGCCTGGTTATCAATCATTAACGGACGGATCATCGTTCAAGAGGGGCATTTCTTGCCCTTTGAGTTAGAACCAGTCGTTAAAAAGCATAACCAGCTTAGTATGGAAATGATAGAGAGATCTGGGGTTGTGTAAATTATTACCATTTCTTAAGTTCTTGTGAGGTAAAAATG
>JAHEJP010000031.1 GCA_024638855.1 Chloroflexota bacterium | reverse complement strand
GGCGTCTTGAAAATATACAGGCTATGTTACGGAGGCTGCGATGATTAGATGGACCAATTACCCTATATTAATGGTCGCGTTGGCCCTGTTTGCTTGCACCAGTAGCGAACGAAGATACGTGCCCCTCGCTCAGGACGAAAACTCACAGCTGTCTGATGTCGTACAGGGCGAACCAACTGCTTCAGACTTACCTAAGCAATCTACATCCATCACCGGTGTCGCTCCCAAAATCATCGTCAGAACAGATCGCGATTTGTACAGACAAGGCGAGAGCATGCTGGTAACGATCGAGAACAACTCTGCCAAGCCCATACATTTCTTGGAGATTTGTTCAATGCACCTGTGCCTGAATTCGGGAGAGGAATGGATTTGTGAGGAAAGAGAATGTGATGGCTCCATGACCGTCCTGGAGTCGAGGGGCGACGTGACAATGTTGCAGGAGGCGAAGTCGCTCATCATTGCAGCGGATACCGACAGTAGCTTGCGGTACAAACTTGATTATCAAGTAGTGGCGGAAGATCCCTTTTACTTCGCTCACTCGAATGCGTTCACCATCTTGAATACAGGGGCGAATTGTCAGCAAGCTAAGGAGATCGCCTTGGAGCATGCACAATCAAGTCCCAATTTGAACAGCATAGATGCTAGTCGTGCCACTGTTCGATGGCAGGGTGAAAACAAATCCTGTATGGTTGACTTTGCCTGGCAAGATGCAGGGCAAATACATACCGGTTTGTGGGCCGAAGGTTATCAAGTGACAGTGGATGCCAGATCTGGTCAGGTCATTGAGGCAAATGCATACGAGCGATGATCCTTCCCCGCCCCCGGCCGGGGCTTTACCACCGCTAGAGCCACTAACTTCCCTACAAGATTACCGCACAACCGAAGAGGATCTATGCTATACTGATCTTTGTTGAGGTGCCAAGTGTCCACAATGAAAAATATCAACAAAACCGACATTCGGGCTAAAAATGGACTGTACAGAGAATCCGATGCTTGAAAATTTAGAGGCCATGCGAAGCGAAGATCTAAAAGCGATTTTTTGTGTGGTATTGAACAAGCAAGCAGCCATGAATAAAGCGCTAGCTCATGCATTTGACTGTGGTGACATCCAGACTGTGGAACGCATGGATAAAGCAGAACAAGAACTCTACAAAGATTTAGATAGGCTTGTCATGGAGTTACGCACCCGTGGCGAACCGTGGTGGAGCGTCGAAGACGAAGAAACTTGGACAGCCTGGAAAGGTTCCACTTCCAAAACGCTTGTATAGCCTGGTAACTCTTAACCAGATGTGACTCGCGACTGGGAGCTTTCACATGACCAGTTTCTGGCAATCATCCCATTTCGGTAGCTCGCGCCTTTGGGCGCAACTTCATCGAGGCCAACTTTATCAAAATTATTGCGGAAAATCTTCCAGCCCGGCCTAGTTGCAGGCGGCTTGGTGTCCGGCCGAAGCCGAATGGGAGCTGCTGATTGCCATTGTGATGGATCTTATCACCCGGTCGATTCGGCTTCTGGCAACCTGTTTCTGTTCTGATCAGACATTTATTAACCAAAAGATACTCCTAGCTTTCTTGTCGGCACCTTGCCCGTGGAGGTACGATATTGGGCAACGAAGAACGCAAAATGATGGAACTCGAGACCGGATATTTCTTCATCAGCGATATTAGCGGCTGCAGCCAATTCCTGAGTCAGTCGGAGTCAGACGACGCCCAAGAGATCTTGGACGTATTGTTCTAGTATATCTTTGCACTTTGCTACTAAGACGTCTACCGGATGACTCGGCGAACCAAACGTCATAGAAAGCAAATGATCGAAAACAGCAGACAATAGCAGCCGGACCATTGAGAAAAGGCTTGATGTTAATCCTGATCGCTGTCTTCCTGGTTCAGATTGCTATTTACAGTCTGTTGATCTGGTTTTTGGCGCGACTGCTAATGACGTATGATCCCTTAACCCGTTGGTCCATCTTTTTGGCTTGTTTGTTGGTAGGCCTGGGAAGCGGACTGCTGACAGCCTGGTTCTGGCCTCGCTTTGATTCTGTTCTTTATCCTAACATGGCAGCTTTTATTGTGGGCGAAGAGGTCTACCGCCTGGTAACGAGCACGGTCCCTGCCGGAACCGCATCCCCCCATCGAGCCACTGCATGGCCCCTACGAATCCCGCAGCTATTCGTTTTTACCTCTATCCTGTTACTAGCCACGGCCGGCTTAGTAATGCAACTGTATTACAATCACAAGCACCCGGCCGGCTCAAATATCTCTGATCATTAAGCGGGCAGCGGCAACTTTCATTTTTTGCCTTGTGAATTATTTCCTAATCTTGACTTGCGATCCCGGCACCCTTACTATGCTGTGTTATTGACTTTGCTAGAACACAAGATTACACGTTTTCATTCAGTCTAGGAGAGAAAATTTAAATGCTGAGACGTCCTGAATCTGCAACTCGTCCCGGAATGGGGGCTGTGCCCTTCAATGGAGGAACGACATTCCGTCTCTGGGCTCCCTTTGCCACATACGTGGCCGTAATCGGCAGCTTTAATGATTGGTCTGAAGATAGCCATCCTCTAACCTACGAAGGGAATGGTCTCTGGTCGGCTGACGTTCCTGGGGCAGAACCCGGGGATGAATATCGACTCCTGATTCGTAAAGGTGAATGGCAAGGGTCGCGCATCGACCCATACGCCAAAGATGTTACCAACTCAGTGGGAAACGCGGTCATCGTCGATGATGAATTTGAATGGGGCGACTCCCATTTCGAAATGCCTCCTTGGAACGAACTGGTTATCTACGAGATGCACATCGGCACTTTCAACGACCAGCCGGGAGGCCAGCCGGGTAACTTGCGTAAAGCGATTCAAAAGCTCGCTCATTTGAAGGATCTAGGGATCAATGCCATTCAAGTGATGCCATCCTTCGAGTTCGCCGGGAGTTTCTCTTGGGGATATAACCCTTCCCATATTTTCGCCATTGAGGATGAATATGGCGGCCCATCTGCGATCAAGGAGTTTATCCAGGCCGCCCATGATTTAGGCATCGCCATAATCTTCGACGTAGTTTTTAATCACCTGGGACCTTCTGACTTGGATTTGTGGCGCTTTGACGGTTGGTATGAAAATGAATTGGGGGGTATCTATTTCTACAATGATTGGCGGGCAAATACGCCCTGGGGAGACACACGACCGGATTATGGCCGCGAGCAAGTTCGCCGATTCTTGCGTGACAATGCCTTGATGTGGCTAGAGAAATACCGGGTAGATGGCTTGCGCTGGGACGCCACTGCCTATATCCGTAACGTACATGGCAACAATAACGATCCGGCAAACGACCTTCCTGACGGTTGGGAGCTCATGCGCTGGATTAACGAGGAAGTCAATTCCCGGCAACCATGGAAGATTAACATCGCTGAGGATTTGCGAAGCAATCCCTGGATCACCGAAAGTTCGGCCGCAGGCGCCGGCTTCGACGCCCAATGGGATGCCAACTTCGTCCATCCGATACGCGGGGCCATAATCGCTCATGAGGATGGTTCGCGTCATATGGCTAATATAAAGGACGCTTTGACCTTTCGTTATAACAACGACGCTTACCGCCGTGTTATTTACACAGAATCTCACGACGAGGTGGCCAATGGTAAAAGCCGGCTGCCAAGTGAAATTGCTCCGGCCGATCCCGGGGGATATTATGCCCGCAAACGTTCGACCTTGGGAGCCGCCCTGGTATTCACGGCGCCGGGTATCCCCATGATCTTTCAAGGCCAGGAATTTCTGGAGGATGAATGGTTTCGCGATACCGATCCTATCGATTGGGGCAAACAGGAACAATATGCTGGAATATTAAACCTTTATAAGGATCTAATCCGGTTGCGTCGCAACTGGCACAACAATTCCCGAGGTCTCCGAGGAGCTCATATCAACGTCTTCCATCTAAACGATCAGGACAAAGTCGTCGCCTTTCATCGTTGGGATAAGGGCGGGCCAGGCGACGATGTGATCGTCTTAGCTAATATGGCTAACCGTGGTTATCAAGATTACCACATCGGTTTTCCCAAAGCAGGCCTGTGGAAAGTGCGTTTCAACAGTGATTGGCGCGGTTATAGTCCCGATTTTGGAAACCACTCCAGCGATCATACCGAGGCCCGGTTTGGAAGCAAGGATGGCTTGGCTTTCAACGGTCACATTGGAATTGGACCCTATAGCGCTGTTATTCTTTCCCAGGGTAAGTAGACCCAGAAACTAGCAGAGTCTAGGAAACTATTCAAGATATTTTGGGGTTAGATCTTGCTGCTTGTCTATCCATCAAATCTGACAAACCAATGCCCGGTATCATAAAAAATGAACCTGTAAAAAGTTATTGCTCAGGAGAGTTGCCCTATTACCGTTCTGTGTCGTGAGCTATAATGCGAATGATGGAATTGGCCACTAGCAAGGATGGGTGAGAAATGTTGTGGAGGATGGGTCAGGCTCCCTCTAAAGTTACCTTTGGCGCCTTTGGTCACAAGGTATGGTCATGCAGACACTTACTGATTCTCCTAATCGTTACCCTGACCTCAACTGCCTGTGGAGGCGGCGAGTCGATTATCGTCGAGGAGACCGCCAGCAGTGAGGAGACCAGGATTGTTACCATGACCGAGGTATCCCAAGCTCCGTCAACGATGACCCCTTTGGCTACATCGGTTCCTTTACCGTTGGCCCTAGCCACAATTGATGCTGAACTCAAGAATACGCTGGAAGGGAGTATTGCCCACAATGCCCCAGAGCAAATGGCAATAAACGAAGTCGTCGATTTGCAGTTGCTAATAAGCCCATCGTCCGAATCTATGCCGCCGTCTGCCCTGGCCTTAGAAATAAGTGCAGCTGGGCAAATAATCAGTGAAACTTTAGAAATAACACCGTGGATGAAAGCGGAACTTGAAAGTTCTGATCCTGATGCCTTTTTCATCCGTGCAATTCATAGCGAGTCCGAGCAAGTTCTGAGTAGCATCGAGCCAACAGAATGGAAATGGTCGGTCCTGGCGCGTGAGCCCGGGGAACAGCTCCTATACGTGACTGTGTACCGATTGCTTGAAGTTGAGGGGCGGGAGAATTGGCGAGCGGTAGAAGAGTATCGCCACAATATGAATGTTGAAGTGACATGGGCATACCGCCTGGCTAATATCGGCCAAGCCTTGCCTAGCGCAGTTATCTTCCCGGTTTTAGTGATCCTGCTGGCTGGATTCGCGACCTGGCTCACCCGCCGCTTATGGCGTTCATCAGATTCCTGAGTGGCTTTTATTAATGCTCGACAACCAATGCTTGCCTCACCACATAGCAGGCGTACAATATGCTCTGGTTAGCTTACCCCACTATCACCAAACAGCTAGAAACAAACAGCTACGACTCAAGACCTTTAGATTCAGATCAGAAGCTTACTCTTAGGAGCAATCAATGTCGGATGTTCAAACTATAGCAAATCGACTCGTCGAGAATATCGAACGTGTCATTGTAGGCAAGCACTCAGCTGTTCAACTTACGGTTCTTGGCTTGCTTAGTCAAGGCCATATGCTTATCGAGGATGTGCCCGGAACTGGTAAAACCGTCCTGGCCAAGTCAGTTTCCAAGTCCGTTGGTTGTAAGTTTCAAAGGATCCAGTTTACGCCAGACATGTTACCTACTGATGTCACCGGTGTATCTGTTTTCAACCAAAAGACGCGCGAATTTGAGTTTAGGCCCGGTCCAATCCATGCTCAGATCGTCCTGGCTGATGAAATCAACCGTGCTACGCCAAAGACGCAATCCGCTCTGCTAGAAGCTATGGAGGAACGACAGGTGACGGTAGATGGTGTCACCCACGCTTTAACCCCTCCCTTCATGGTATTAGCCACTCAGAATCCCATCGAATATGAGGGCACGTTCCCATTGCCCGAAGCACAACTCGATAGATTTATGTTGCGAATCCAGCTTGGTTACCCTTCGAAGGATGAAGAGATTGAAATACTCGATCGCCAACAGTTCGTTCACCCAATTGAAGAACTTGGACAGGCTGTATCAGTCGAAGAGCTATTGATCGCCCAAAAAGCCATCAAGGATGTCTACCTGGATTCACTAGTGAAAGAGTATATTATCGAGATAGTCCGGCGAACTCGCATCCACCCTGATGTCTATCTAGGTTCAAGTTCACGAGGGGCTTTGGCGATATATAGATTGTGTCAAGCTCGGGCATCGATTTTCGGCCGTGATTATGTGCTGCCAGATGATGTCAAAGCATTGGCAGAGGCAGCCTTAGGCCACCGGATTATCGTCGGGCCGGCAGCACGTATTAAAGATATCGAACCAGTGGCGATCATACAGGATATCTTGGACAATATACCTGTTCCAGGTGCCCAGGTTCCCGGATGAGATTTCTCAAGCAAAGACGTACCGGAGTAATCATTCTGGGCGTTCTCTCGTTGGTCGCCGGTCTGGCTACCGGTCGGGATATATTTTTCAACATTGCTTATTTGTTAGGATTACTGTTGATCCTCTCCTTGGCCTGGGCATGGAGCAGCATCAATTGGGCACACCTTTCCCGGGTTACAAGAACTCGACGCACACAAGTCGGCCGACCACTTGAAGAAAGGTTCACTATACGCAATACGAGTAGGCTGCCAAAATTATGGATTGAGATTCGAGACTACTCGACATTACCGGCTCATTTCACGAGTAAGGTCGTGAATGGGCTTGGATCGAGGGCTAGCTTTACCTGGCGGACCGGCACAATCTGCCAGCTGCGAGGCCGGTACCGGTTAGGTCCAATCCAATTAAATACCAGCGATCCCTTTGGATTGTTTCCAATGAAGCGTGAATTGACGCCGACGACCAATGTTGTCGTTTATCCTATGACAGTGGACATTCACCAATTTGCATTGCCAATCGGGGTATTGCCTGGTGGTGACGCGCTTCGGCGACGGACCCACTATGTCACAACCAACGCCTCGGGCGTTCGCGACTATGCGCCCGGTGACAGCTTTAGCCGCATTCATTGGGCAAGTACGGCCAGGCGGGAAAGACTGATTGTCAAGGAGTTTGAACTAGATCCTCTAGCTGACATATGGATTGTGGCTGATATGGCCATTTTTTCACACGTGGCGGCTAGCCAGGAACGCGTAGCGTCTACGGCACCAGCCAAGACCGGCGAACTACCTGCCTGGTTGCGCTGGCAGGAGGAAGAATACAAACTACCCGATTCTACAGAAGAATATACCGTGACGATCGCCGCTTCATTAGCCCAATTCTTTTTACGCAGCGATCGTGCTGTAGGTCTTCTGGCATATGGGCAATCACATGAGATTATCCAGCCCGACAGGGGTGAAAGGCAGATCAATCGGATATTAGAGACGCTTGCCGTTCTGAGAGCTGGTGGGCAGGTAGCAGTTGAGGATGTTTTGGATGCAGAATCACAGCTATTTCCCAGAGGTACGACCGTTATCATGGTTACGCCTTCGAATCACGAAGAAATGGCAACCACTGTTAGGCAGCTTGGCAAGAGAGGACTGCGTATTGTTTCTGTTTTGATAGATCCGGAATCCTTTGGCGGACTGTTTTCCTCCGCCCCGATCGCGGAGATGCTGCGCGCCAGCGGTATAATTACCTATTTGATACGAGCTGGTGATGACTTGACCGTTGCTCTAAGTTCAGGGAAGATGAAAACGCGCTTTCATTCAATCTCCTGATGTTCCGCTTAGCTTCAATCGCGCCCCTTAAACACGAAGATTACCAAAACAACCAAGACACAAAACGAAGCAATAGCCAGGAGAATTAGTCCAATTTTCGAGAGCCTTTCCAGTTCATCTACAAAAGCAACCTTTTGAATGCTATCTTCGGCCGAATTTCGCGCTGATTCTATTGTCTCACCATTTTTATTAACCGCTTCCTCATCAGATAACCCAAGGTTCTCTTCTCCATCTGCAGCAGATTTCATATCAGGAGGGACGGGTTGTGGGGTCGTCGACAATGATCCGATTTCAGCTCTAGAAGCCTCCTCCAAATCTTGGGTAGTAGCACCTGCTTGAGGTTCTTCCTTCGGTTCAAGGTCCAAGGTCACAATTGGAATGTCGTGGTCGCTAGAACGATAGGCGATCAACTCTGGAACAGTTGCCATCTTCAGTTGGTATGGATAATCGGCATTAACATGGGCTATTCTGGAATCGACTATCTTCTCGCTAAGCTTTGGCGACATTAGGACCCAATCTGTTAGTTGAGATTCACCGTCAAAGATGTAGCTGTATCGTTCATCCTCAGGTATTGATGACAGCGTATCGACCAATATATCTGATTCATTCAAGGCTTTTCTTACCGGAGACCGGTCAAAATCATTGTAATCGCCCAGGATTACCAGCGCTCGGTCACTTTGATCCGCCAGCAATTGTCGGATCAATCGATGAAGTTCCTGCGATTGGGTGATACGCCAGGGTTCGGTTTCTGCTTCACCGCCCCGCTTTGATTTGAAATGATTGACTATCACCGTTAACGGCAACCTATCAACTTCTAAATCTACGATGAGTGGCTGCCGGGCAAAAAGAGGTTCTTGGCCATCAGCACATGAAACAGCCGAATCATGTATTTCAGTCTCAATCTGGCTGCAGGTCTGGTATTGGTCGACATCCCTAATGACAATTCGTCTTGGATTACTGAGCAAAGCCAGGTCAGTCCCTCGGGCATCGGCCGTATCTAAATAACTAACTTCATAAGTGAAACCACAGTTTTCTGTCAGGCGTAACGCTAATTCGGATAGCAATTCATATTTCTCGACCTCCTGGACGCCGATAATTGTTGGACATGCCAATGTGTTGGCAATAGTGTGAGCCAACTTGATTTGTTTAATTTCAATTTCTAGTAATGATGGCTTCGGCTCGGCGCTCCCTCCTGTGTCATCAATCGCATCAAAATAATTTTCCAGGTTAAAAGAAGCGATAGAAAATTGTCCCGGCAACAAATCATGCGGTCGTGGCGAAGGCGGATGGTCGTAGTTGGAGATGTGCAATTCGGCGGACGCCTGTATTACTACCTTATATTGATCAAAATGATAGGTCAGTGGCCCAACAATCCCATCAATCCTGTCACCCGTTGCCAATGCTGGTAGGTTATCACAATTCACATCGGAGAAATAAAGGACCTTGATCACATCGCCTCGAGAATCCTCCTGACTGTGCTTCATAATCCTGTGCGAGTCAAGATCTTCGCGGACAACCGAAAAGCCACACGCGCTATGCGTCGGCCCAACGGTAACCGCATAAGGTGCTTCGACGCGCATTCCCTCTAAAGGTTCGTAATATCCTCCACTGTCAGAAAATCCTTCCGGAGGATCTAATTCAACCGGGACAGGCAGTGGATTATGGTTACTATCAACTTGATAATACAAACCATTGTCATCAATTTCTGTAAGACCATAGAATTCGGTCACAACTCCCCAGACCTCTACCAAGTCGCCGATTCTGGTGCGAGGTCGAGATCGGCCGGTGAAGACGGCAATACCATCTGAAGTCAACGGATCGCCATCGCTTGCGCCGTCTACGCTTTGCACGAAGAAGGTATAGTAGCGAATACCAGCAGCATTCTGATCCTCGCGAATACCTGTGACGATGCCCCGAAATCCGACCTGATGATCCAAAAAAGGAGACGCATCTTCCCGACCCTGGATTTGGCCGATTGGCAATTCGCCGCTTTGCCGCGTAGACCCCAGGAAACCAACCAATGCAAGACCAAGAGTAATCAGAGAATAAAAGATTCGGCCCCGGCTAGCATTCACATCAATTCTGCCCGGCATAATACTTATTCCTAAACGGCATGGTAACAGTCCCAAACCCCAATTCAGGTCGCGTGCGGCTAACTTAAATTATGCTAAAGTACTCTACAACAATCAAGAACCAATTATGATAATGGTCGATTAGCCGGGCGACTCAGTCAAAGGAGGTTTGATGAAGAAAAGCGTTGGATCGGTCCGATTGAAAACAATCAAGGGTGAGCCAATTGAGCATATGGACCTTACACTAAGACCGGTTTCACAATCATTGATTATTCGGCTACCGTTCGGCGGTTTTGTCTGGAATCGGCCGGTGGCCATCGAAGTCCACGAATCAGGTAGCTCGCGGCGCATTCCAATCGTTGATGTCACACTTTTGGCCCAGATAAGCTTACTGTTTAGTAGTCTGGTGGCGGCAGGGATTTTACACCTGATAAACCGATACGTTAAGTCAAATAAAAAGTAAACGGAAAAGGAGAATGATGATGGAAGGAATTGAGCTTATCTCAAAGACAATCCCCAATCAAGAAGGGGCCAACGAGCTGATGGAGCGGTTAATCTCCGTAGCAAATCCCAGTTCCGTATTTGGTGATCCTGTTGAAGCCGGAGAGTTCAAAGTCATCACCGCCTCCGAAGCTCGAGTCGGAATGGGTTTTGGTTTTGGTGGCGGCGGTGGATCAGAACCTCAGTCCGAGAACCCTGAAGAAACATCGCTAGGTATGGGTGTTGGTGGCGGTGGTGGCGGTGGTGGAGTTGCCTTAGGCCGGCCCGTAGCGGCTATTGAAATCGGTCCCCAGGGTGTAAGAGTTGAACCCATCGTCGATCCAACCAAGATCGCCATCGCTTTTTTCACGACGATGGTCAGCATGATTGCCATGTTGGGTCGTATGAGGCGGGCTTCCAGACGCTGAATGCGTTAAGGATCATAATTCAATAGAATTGGAGTTGCTCATGCCCTAAGTCCAGTTTGGGGCGAGGGCAACTCTATTCCCCATACGGGTACCAGAATTCCTTCGGACGCTCGTCAAAATCCCAGTGTACGTGCTTCGTTTCGAGGAAGCTCTCTAGCCCCTCTTCGCCGAGCTCTCTAGCATTGCCACTCATCTTCATGCCACCAAATGGTCCTCCATAATTATCGGTCAAAGGATCATTGATCCAGATAGTGCCGGCCCTAACTTCTTCGAAGAATCGCTTGGCTAGTTTGGCATCATTGCTCCTTAGACAAGCTCCTAGACCGTAATCGCTATCGTTCACAAGATCGATCGCTTCATCAAAACTTCGGTATCCCATAATGGGTATCGTTGGTCCAAAAGTTTCTTCGCGCATGCATTTCATATTATGATTAACATTTATCAAGATCGTCGGCTCGTAGAAGAATCCGCGAGTAAAATCGTCAGGCCTTTTACCACCGGTGACTATCTGGCCACCCTTTGCAACTGAGTCGGACACGTGCCTCTCGACCTTATCACGGTAACGACTATCCGCCATCGGTCCCAGATCTGTTTCTGGATCAAGCCCAGGTCCGATCTTTAATTTGCTAACAAAACCAACCATCGCCTCGGTAAAAACTGGTAACTTGGATTCAGGCACATAGACTCGTTCGGTTGATGTGCAAACTTGTCCTGCATTGATCAATGCGGCATAGGCAACTGCCTCTACAGCAGTTTCTAAATCGGCATCTGGCGCGATTACAAATGCATCCTTGCCGCCTAATTCAAGGTGTATACGCTTCATCCGGTCAGCCGCCAATCTAGCAATTCGCTTGCCCACGTGAGTGGACCCAGTAAATGCGATAATCGGTACCTCAGGATGCTTGACCAGAGCTTCGCCGACATCACCGCCGCCTGTAATAACATTGACAACACCTGGCGGGAAATGAGAGAAAACTCTCTCAGCTAGTAGCAACATGGTTAGTGGCGTTTGCTCGGCTGGTTTGACGACAACTGTATTACCGGCCGCCAGCGCCGGTGCCACTTTCCAAATCATGAGCAACAACGGATAGTTAAATGGCACGATACAGGCGACGGGACCGATTGACTCTTTAATTACAAAGTTAAATTGGCTACGTTCAGCTGGCGCCAACAATCGCCCGCGATATGTCCGGGACATTTCCGCATAATAATCTAAAGTGCCTATAACCCATTCAACTTCTTCTTCGTTTTCTGGCAACGGTTTACCTTCTTCCAACGTCAACAAACGGGCAATCTCATTATAGTTCTCTCTGATCTTGCGGGCTGCCTCATGCATCAGTTCCGCTTTTTCCAGACCTGGAACCCAACGCCAATTATCGTAAGCGATCCTAGCCGCATTGACAGCCTTGTCCGCATCGGCAGGTGTACCAGCAGGAACAACATCCAACACTTCTTCAGTAGCCGGATTCAATATTTCTGCAGCAGCGGTTGAGGTCCCACCTACCCACCTGCCATTAATGTACATACCCTTCATTTTCCACCTCACTTTGTTATCAAACCCAAGAGCGGGCCAGCCACCCAAATCTAGAACCATGCATGATGCGAATATTTTAACAAAGTCTTCTTCAGATGTAACGAATATTGGTCTATGGACAAAATATGAACCCAAAATGAGTTAAGGCAACATCTTTGATTGTGCACAGCATTTCGTTTACAGGCCAGCAACCGCTGGTAGAGTAATTTCTTATGCGATTCAAATTGTTGCATAGACAATCATCAATACAATATCAACATCACCCGCTACCAAAGTGTGATGGATTTGGCTACACCAAACTAGCTTTGGTCAGGTTTATGAGCCAATCCAGTTGAACATTTTGGCAGACGAGTAAAGGAGAGTAATTCAAGTGACTTTAGTTGATGAAAATAAAGTAATACCCGTCGTCCCACTTCGTGGAGGCGCCGTGTTTCCAGGTGTCACAACCACTATCTCGATTGGTCGTCCCCGTTCTCTGGCAGCAGCCCAAGCTGCCAGCCAAGCGGATGGAGATATTATGATCCTGGCCCAATTCAATAGCGAGATTGACTTACCAGGTGAAGAAGAGTTGACCCCTATCGGTATATTAGCGACTGTCCGTGATGTATTGCGCACCTCGCATTTAGGGGTTCAGATGTTGGTAGAGCTACGAAGGCGTGTCCAATTTGATGGTCTCGTCGACACCAATCCCTATTTGACTGGAACATTTAGCGAAATCGACGATGGTTCCGATGCCCAGGCCGATGAGTTAATGGCAGAGGCTATCGCCTACCTTGAACAATATGCTGAAACCTTAGGTGAACTAAATCGTCAAGTTCTAGCCTCATTGCGCAGTCATGAAACGGCTGGTCAGTTGGCAGACTATCTTGCCGGGATATTGAATATTCCATTTGAGATAGAACTCGATCTTCTCCTGTCAGTCCACGGGGTTGAACGACTAACCATAGTTCGTGATTTTCTTGAGAAAGAACTCCGTATAGCTGAGGTTAGGTCAAAGATTCAGCAAGAAGCTCAGGATGGCGCTAGCCAGGCCCAGAGAGAATTCTTACTCCGGGAACAAATGAAGGCTATTCAGAAGGAACTTGGCGAGGATGATGCCAATGCTCTCGGCGAATTCGAGGAAAAAATCGTTGCCGCCGAAATGCCAGAAGACATAGAAAGAAAAGCGCGTGAAGAGCTAAAAAGACTCGAGCGCATCGGCAATCACTCGGCTGAAGCGAGCGTCATTCGCACCTATTTGGAATGGCTGGTCGAACTACCCTGGTCCAAGACAACAGAGGATAATTTTGAATTGGGCCAGGTGCGCGAGGTCCTAGATTCCGATCATTATGGCCTAGACGATGTCAAGGATAGGATTATCGAATACGTGGCTGTTCGCAAATTGGCCGGCAAACAGATGCGTGGGGCAATTGTCAACTTGAATGGCCCACCAGGTGTTGGCAAAACTTCGATTGCCACATCCGTGGCCAAGGCCATGGGCAGAGAGATGGTTCGCATAAGCTTAGGCGGCGTACGTGATGAAGCCGAAATTCGAGGGCATCGCCGGACATATATTGGCGCAATGCCAGGCCGAATTATTCGAGCCCTACGCGATGTCAACAGTCGAAACCCTGTCATTGTTTTGGACGAAATTGATAAGGTAGGTGCGGATTGGCGCGGTGATCCTAGCTCAGCCCTGTTAGAGGTACTCGATCCTGAACAAAATCACTCGTTTACCGACCATTATATGGAAGTACCTTTTGACCTAAGTCAGGTAATTTTCATCACCACTTCCAATCAATTGGCCACGATTCCAGCTCCTCTATTGGACAGAATGGAATCAATCAATATGCCCGGATATATTGAGGATGAAAAATTGGCAATTGCAGAAGGGTACCTTGTCAAGAAGCAATTAGATGGGCATGGTATTACCGACGTAACTATAGATTTTGAGCACGAAGCTGTCCAGACAATCGTTCGTTATTACACTCGAGAAGCTGGCGTCCGCCAGTTGGAGAGGAATATTGGCAGCATAGTCCGCAAATTGGCTGTTCGTGTCGCCAATGGTGAATCCGGTCCATTTGAGGTTTCTTCTGCTTCGATTGACGAATACCTGGGTCCTGAGAAATTCAGCTACGGGCTTGCCGAAGAAAAAGACGAGATTGGTGTCGCTACCGGCCTTGCAGTCAGCAGCTTTGGCGGCGATATCTTGTCTATTGAAGTAAGTCTTAGTGAAGGTACCGGCAAGGTCCAATTGACAGGCTCCCTTGGAGAGGTCATGCAGGAATCAGCCCAGGCTGCCTTAACTTATGCCAGGGCCAATGCACGAAACCTGGACCTGGATCCAGCCATATTTGATAAAACGAATATCCATGTGCATGTCCCGGCCGGCGCAACGCCTAAAGATGGCCCCAGTGCCGGATTGGCTTTGGCCACAGCTATCATCTCCGCCTTCACCAGAAGGCCCGTGCGTCGAGACGTGGCTATGACTGGTGAAGTAACTTTGAGAGGAAAGGCACTTCAAATCGGTGGACTCAAGTCAAAAACTATCGCCGCCCACCGTGCGGGAATTAAAGTTGTATTGATGCCGAACGATAATGCCAAGGACATTCCCGAATTACCAGAAAGGATAAAGGATGATCTTGAGTTGATTTGCGTCAGCCATCTCGATGATGTCTTGGAGATTGCCTTATTAAATGCCAACGAATCTTCCTTTGGCCCTTCGGATGACCCGGATACTGGTGAAGAAGGAGTTCCAATTCCGCCGGTTCCAACAGGGAATGGTTCCAATAATCGGCCGATGACGGCCTCATCCCAAGGAAACTGATATCTTTCTGATAAGCAGAATCTCATAAGAAAACGTTAAGGCCTGGTAACCATACGAAAGTGTGTTTACCAGGCGCTTTTTTCAGATAGTTAATCAAGTTCAAGCAATAAACGAAGATCGTTTAATAAGGCGATGGCTTTTTCGATGAGTGCCAAGTTTTGCGGCTTGTTTGTCCAGGCACTAGCCCCCGATGGGTGCGGTAGAGGTACAATCCAGACTCCATTTGATGCCAATCCGCCATCAATTGAATCAACAACCATCTCTGGGTTGTCAGCCGATCGATCTATTTCGCCGACTCGCAAATCTTGATGAAAGATCGCGGTCCCAATAATTTCATCTAGCTTGAGTTTTGAAGGGTAAAAGATCTTAATTGCCAAGCCACCTACCGGAATGATAACTTTTGGCGCAATAACCTCAATTTCTCGGTTAAGATAATCTCGGCATAATTTCTGCTCTTCCTTACTCGCCAACCTATCTCCTCTGCCCGAGTTATTTTTTCCTGGATAACATTTAGTAACCGCCGTCATATATTGGCCATCTCGAAATCTTGGTTCATCCCAACCGGCCAATCCTAGCCATTTAAATAGTCTTCGGCCGCTACTCGCGTTAAACGGTCGTTTAGCTTTGACTTCTGTAACGCCTGGAGCTTGGCCAATCACCATTACTTTTGCTCCAAGGACGCCAGAGAATATCGCCCCTGGAGTAATTTTGTAACCCGATTCAAGACAAAGCGAACAGCTATTCATCTCAAATTGCAGTTGTTTTAAGGCTTCTCCATTTTTCAAGTGCCTAACCTCATAAAGAAGAGTAGAATCAGTTGATGAAAACTGTTGCGGAACTTATCGACCGTACCACACTACCCCATAGTGTGCTATTGCTTTTAACCAGCCGGTCTTATCGCGCTCAATCCTTCATAGCGGCCGCTGATCTCCTCGGTATAGAAGTCATCAGGGCTATCAATATGGATAAGCAGCTAGCGGATTACTGGAACTATCCACTTGGCCTCCAATACAGTGCGCCAGAAGAAGCAGCGCGAAGGATCTGTGATTTTGCCGACGATAATCCTGTAGGGGCTATCTTAGCTGTTGATGATAGTGGAACTGTGGTGGCTTCAATTGCCGCCAAATCCTTGGGAATTCCGCACATTTCCTGCGAGGCGGCCGAAGCCTCCAGAAACAAATTTGTGGCTCGGCAGCTTTTAGCTAAGGCTGGTGTCCGCTCGCCTGATGCCCAACTATTCGAGATGGATCTTGAGCGAGGAAAGGATTTTCTGGCAAAATTAGCCGAGAAGGTTGCCTATCCTTGCGTGCTAAAACCATTGTCACTCAATGGTAGCCAGGGCGTGATAAGAGCCAACACAAGGCAAGAATTTATTGCCGCAGCAACAAGACTAACTCGAATATTATCAAAAAACAATTCGGATACTGAAAGACAAGAGTTTATAGTTGAGCAATATATCCCAGGATTCGAAGTTGCCTTGGAAGGACTCGCAACTGATGGTCGCTTGAAGGTTCTGGCGCTCTTCGATAAACCCGATCCGTTAGTAGGGCCTTTCTTTGAAGAAACCGTTTACGTTACACCATCGAGGCTACCGCAAGAAATGCAAGAAGAAATTACTCGAGTTGTCGAGCAAGCTGTGACGGCAATTGGCCTGCGAGAAGGTCCGGTTCACGCAGAATTACGGATAAATGACGAAGGGGCCTGGATTATCGAGGTGGCAGGTCGTTCAATTGGCGGACTATGTTCGAAAACTCTCCGATTCGGTGTCAATGCTTCTTTGGAGGAGATTATTCTTAGAAACTGTTTTGGGATGGAGATTCCTGATACACGGGAAATGCAGCAAGCGAGTGGCGTCATGATGATTCCGATACCAGAAGCTGGATTACTAAAGAAAGTAGAGGGGTGTGAGCAGGCCGCTTCTATCCCCTTAATCGAAGGAGTGGAGATAACGGCTAAGATAAATAACTACCTGACGCCACTCCCGGAAGGTGAAAGCTATCTTGGTTTTATATTCGCTCGAGGTGACGCTCCTGAAAAGGTAGAAGCAGCCTTAAGATCGGCGCATTCAAAATTACGCTTTTTCATTTCACCAGGGCTAACTCTACGAACCTCCAATATTTAACACGAAAATACTCGAATCAGGTTCGAAAGTCCTCGTTAGAGTAGTCGAACTTGGTATAATAGGTGACTTTATTTGGCCGTTGTATTTGCGGCGTAGACGTCACGTTATTGACCGTCATAGGCCACGATTCAATTTGCTAGGAGCAATATTTTAAGAATGTCCAAAAATCTTTACCTATCGCTAATGCCCGAAGCACTCATTGCTTCAATGTTATCCCCTGAAGAATTCGGCGTGTATTACGCCGTTGGTAGTCATCGCAAACTCCACGGTCAAGCCATTTTCCTTGAGATAGACCCAGAGTTTCGGGACGAATTCTTTAGAATCGAGGAAGGCATGGAGCGTTGCGCTCCCCATGTCGATGGTACTGTCAAGAAATCCGTCTATATCTCAACCTATCGTGTACTCGAACATGTTCCCATGTCGGCGGTCAGGATGCTTCATTTGGTTACATCGTATGGTGAAACTTTGGGTTTGGAATTATGTGATGACTTGCCGCCTGATGATGATGAGTTGCACATGTATCAGGAGATCGCACCTGTAAAGCCCCTAGTTGTAAGCACGTTAGCTCCTGTTCAATTCTATAAATTCATAACCCAGGAGCCAAGAAGCTTGATTCACTTGCCGGCAATCGCATTCGTCGAGTTGAGATTGGGAGCCCTGGCTCGAGACCCTGAATTTGGGGAAGTAGGCGAGTTACCCTATGATTTCATACCCCATTTACGCGAATGCCTGGTAGAGCTAAGAGACAAGACCATCCACAGCAAGATGGTTGACCGGGTACATCCCGTCGAATTTCCCTACCGCATGATTAAGAGCGGCATTTTTATTGGAAACAAGAAGGAATTGGCCTACTTCAAACTGCCATCTAGGGATGAACTGCGAGATAAGTATTATCGTTGGTGGCGTTCTGCCAATCTCATTTAGTTAACTGGCCCAACTGGCCAGTATTAGGCTCTGCTCAACAGAACCAGTCTTCAGTCAGTCTAGGTGCCATAATGTGCCTTATAACTGGCTCCTCAATAATTGGCATTTCTCGGCCAGCTATATCATACGCCGCTTGTTCGATAGCTTGGAACGCTCCCCAAGGATCTTCCCGCCTCTTTTCGACAATCACTGAAACACTTTCGTGCAGAGCATCCATCCTAGAATCTGGATGATGCCAAACATAAGTAAAGTTTTCTGGATCCAACGATCCTAGCCAGTCGCTTGAACGATACTCCTGAAGCAACTTACTTTTGGGTGGCAGAAGAAGGCGTATTGAGTATTGGACTGGTGGGATCGAGGCAATCAGCTTACGTTCCCTGGTCCAATTCAGGAAATTCACGTAATCATCCAATGAAGTCCATGGGTTAAAGGGCACCCATGTCGGCTGCACTGGCAAATTCGCCCTCTCTAACACATTCAAAGCATCGTTCAGATCGGCAACACTGTGTCCTTTATCGAGAGCCTCAAGGACCTGATCGCTGGTCGATTCAAAAGCAGAGATGACAAATGCAGCACCTCGATTACGCAATTCCGGCAGCAGTTCGCAATTCTCCAAAATATGTTCAACTTTCGTTGTAAAATCAAAACTTAAATGAGGGAATTCAGCATGCATCGCCCGTGTAATTTTCATGGCGTGCCCGGGACCATTTAAGAAATCGGGATCACCAAACGTTATGTGCCTTGCTCCCGCATGGACTTGTTGTCGGATATCAGCCAAAACCATATTAAGTGGCACGACACGAAAACGTCCATTATATATAGGGACAACAGGACAATGACGACATAGATGAAGGCAGCCCCTACTCGATTCCACATAACCGGCCGCAACGGCTCGATCATTCTTTATGAATTGAGCGTAATGATCGATATCTGGTAACGTAGACCTGTCTGGCACCGGATAGTCTTGTCGGCTAATAATTGGCGTCGAAGTCTTATCCCGTGTCATGATACCGTCAACGCTGGATACAACATCCCCCTTTTGAAGGGCATTTACCAGATTAACCATAGGAGTTTCATACTCTCCGGCAATTACAGAATCTGCCAGGTTTTGCACTCCTTGGCCGTTAGGGTTGAGAAGGTATTCAGAATTGAGATAGGCATATAAGCCGAAAAAGCATATATGAGCGGTTGGATTGACCTGCCTGAGGCGCGAAACAGTCGCAACGCCGAGTCGCATAGCCGTATGCATCGGCGAAGAAATCCCGACGAAATCCGCGTTGGCAGCCTCTGTCAGCGGAAAGCTTTCTACCGAGAGGTCGAATGTGGTTACGTCGAAACCAGCTTCTCGCAAAAAGGCCGCAGTTAAAGCAAGACTGATTGGTTGGTGTCCTAACTCATAGCAGGACAACAACAGAACATTTGATGACACTATTTACTAGGTTGCGCAGGGGAACCTTTGCCAAAAGGAGAGGGTGCTCCTTTACCTCCCTGTCCTGGGGGAAGCCAATCGTCCGGCATTTGGGCACCTTCGCCAAAAAAGAAATCTTCCATCTGCTCATTGAGAAATGCTTGTGCTTTCGGATCAGCCATGTTCAAACCGTAATGATTGATAAGAATAACTATCTGATCTTTCCAAAGATCCCAACCTTGTGCAGAGACATTTTCGTATACACGTTGTCCAAGTTCACCCGGTATCGGCGGCTTTTCCAAACCTGGAAGTTCTCTGCCGAATTTTACACAATTCACCATTCGTGGCATTAAATTAACCTCTTAGATCTGGCTTCGAACCAGCTTGTATTTTTGGTATATGATTTACCAAAACGAAAGATTACGCCGAATAGAAGTGATAATCTCAACAAAGATGACTGCTTTTGCGCTTCGGTAAGCTAAGGACTCCAATATAAATGCTTTCCATTCAGTGTCAAGCGATGATAATCAAATCATGATAATAGCCGACCCACTAAGATCAAAATAGATTCCAGCCTCCGCCGGTCAGCAGCCTAACAATTACGCTGGAAATGAGATTGTTGAGGTAAACCTTGCCGGTGGAGAAATCGCTTTTTAGGGTTAAACCGCTCATCAACCATCTTCGAAGATCGGCGCAGGATAATCTTGCGGCATAATCTGAAACCAAGTATTGCCTATTTGCAGCGGAAATGGCAGGCCGAGCTCATCAACCAATATCAACATGTCCTCTCGATGATTTCGGCGCCAGGTAACATCATAGCGTTGGCCATCTCGCAAAACAACAGCCGTTCCCTCTCCCATGAGATCTATTTGCATTGAGTATGCCAAGCATTGATCCCCAGACTGGAATTCGCAAATAGTTGTATCCAGTTGATGAGGGGCAAATATGAGAACAATATTCGCGGCATTAATCTGTTGGCCGCTGTTGGCGTCGAGGTGCTTTTCACCGTCCACCCAACGCAAGTAGGTTTCATCATCAGGATCAAAACGCCAATCAATTGATGTAAACTTCAAATATTGAATATTGACAGCTTTGGTAAGTAAGCCGTTTATTGGCGCTTCTGACGAAAACGTCATGAAAGCATTGAATTCAGGAGCTCGATTTTCTCCTTTTTGTTCCAATACCGACCAAAAATCCTCAGGATGGGCATACAAGGTATGTTCATACGGTTTGTTCTCCCCCGTCCGATAGTATCCCTGTTCAAGGGTCCTCAAAATGCGTGTTGAAAAATCTGAGCTAAATAGTTTTCGAGATACGCCGATGCTGCTACCCGAATAAGCCAGGGCAGCATCATACATGACTGGGATTTGTAAATCGATGAGGCGGGCGCTACGAATTGGACCCATCTTTTCGGGTATTTCACCGTAAATGATGGCGGTGAAGCGCGTAATCGATCCTTCTGTGATGTGCTCATAGACGATATCGGCCGAATTCAGTCCAGCTTGCGGCCTGGTATATTTGGCAGGAGAATTCGATATCTTTACCGCGATTGGGCGGCGCTTTAATGAGTCCGGATCTTTCATTAACTCACCGGTCAACAAGTTTCTGCCATCACCAAAATCATCCTTGGTTTTAAGTGTGATCGCTGCAACCGTTGTAATCGTTGGCTGATTTTTCGGCGTTAGGGTCGGTACAGGTGTGAATGTCGGCGCCGGTATTACAACTGTGTTAGTTGCCGCTGGTTGGGATTGTTGGGTAACAGTTTCTACCGTTTCTGTAATGATAATTTTATTTTCTGGCTGCTGTGTAGAGGGTGCCCTATCTGATTTGCCGCAGCCAACAACGGCAGCGAAAAATAAGAAACAAAGAACATAAATCAGTTTATTCATCTTCCTAATCACCACCGACGCTGAGGCGTAGGTATCCTTCCCGTTGTGTGATAGAACTATAACAAAATAAAAATGCCATCCCAACCAATTATTATCAGCACGGAGGAATCATTTAGAGATGAGTAACAAGTGGCTTCATGAGGACAATAGAATTTCTTGGAACGCTGCCACCGAAGCTCACAATAGCCACAAACAAGACCAGGCCAGATTCTTCAGCCAGGGTGGTTCGAGCTTGTTTCCAGAGGAAATCGAGCTTATTGGCAATATAAGGAAACTAACCCTTGCCCACCTCCAGTGTAATTCAGGGCAGGATACGCTTAGTTTGGCCTGTCTGGGAGCTCACGTGATAGGTGTTGATATCAGCGACACAGCGATCCAATTCGCAAGTAAACTCTCAAAAGAAAGTGGTATAGCAGCGACCTTTATCCGCGCTGATGTCTACGATTGGCTCGTCGAAACGAATGAGCAAGGTAGTCGCTTTGATATCGTTTTTTCTTCCTATGGCGCATTAGTTTGGTTATCTGACTTGCGAGAGTGGGCAAATGGAATCGCCAATATTCTCAAACCGAACGGCCGACTCGTTCTCTTAGATTTTCACCCTATCTGTATGGTTTTTGATGAGCATTGGTCATTGAAATACCCATACTTTGGCGACGGCGCGCCCATTACTTGGGAAGACGGTATAGGCGACTATGTTGCCATGTCCGGGGAACTGCTAACGCCATCTGGCTATGAGGAAGGCGTAAAGGATTTTCAAAACCCATATCGTTGTCATGAATTTCAGTGGAGCATAAGCGAGATCTTGTCAGCCATCCTTGATTCTGGCCTAACCTTGACCACGTTCAAAGAGTACCCTTATATGAACGGCGCAGTTATATTTGACG
>JAHEJP010000318.1 GCA_024638855.1 Chloroflexota bacterium | reverse complement strand
CGTGATGAGGGGCGAATCAGACGTTTACGCACTGGACGTTCTAACCCGGCTCGAAGAAGATTTGTTGCGTTCCCTATCGGTCGTTCGCAATGGCATGCACCGGCTCGAAGTGGAACAGGACTTAGAGGTAGAGCCCCCTGCTCCACACGATACAGGAGCTATCAAACCTGTTGAGGAGCCGACCCCAGAGGATTATCCGGCCAAAGAGTAGACGCCGCCTATCTGTTACCTATTTGCCAATTTGCCCCGGGCATTCTGCCTCAGATATCTAATGCTGTGGCTCGTTTCTGCGAGAATCACCTTGACACCTCAATAGGCTTGAATATAATAGCGCACTGCGGCAATAGGCCGCATATTTTTTTTGTATGTATAACTCTGAAGAGAGAGGAAAGTAGAAATGGGTGCTGTACCAAAACGACGGATATCGTCGACCCGACGGGCTAAAAGGCGAACGCACCATAAAATTGCGAATCCTCATCTCGTCCCCTGTGAAAATTGTGGCGAGATGAAAAGACCGCATTATATGTGCCCAAGTTGCCGAACTTATAACAACCGTCAAATCTTACCTGAATTCGAAGAATAAACTCGGGCATACTTATCTTGGAGCCTTAACAAGTGAGTGTTGCTTATCTTTTCCCCGGTCAGGGGTCGCAGCATGTGGGTATGGGGCAAGCGCTTTATGTAGCTGAACCAACTGCACGTGCTGTTTTTGATCAAGCAGACGAACTGCTGGGTTTCCCTCTCGCGGATTTATGTTTCAACGGGCCAGAGGAAATCCTAACCGATACAGTCAACCAACAACCCGCCTTGTTAGTCACCAGCATAGCTGTCTGGCGTGTGATGCAGGAGCAAGATTGGCCAGAGGCAAAGTATGCCGCCGGTCATAGCCTGGGAGAGTTTTGTGCCTTGGTAGCAGCCGGTAGCCTTACTTTCGAAGATGGTCTAGCTTTGGTCCGGCGTCGTGGTGAGCTGATGAAAGCGGCCGGCGAGCAGGAACCAGGAGCCATGGCAGCTATTTTGGCCTTGGACGTCGATGCCGTCGAAGGGATTTGTGCTGAAGCTGAGCAGATCACTGGGCGGCCCATCCAAGTAGCCAATGATAATTGCCCTGGACAGGTGGTCATTTCCGGCGATAAAACAGCCCTAGAAGAGGCAATCAAGATGGCTCAAGCGGCCGGCGCCCGAAAAGTCGTTAAACTGCCTATCAGCATCGCCGCCCATTCTGCATTGATGGCTTCAGCCTCGACCGAATTTGCCGTGGCGGTCAATTCCACGACCATTTTATCACCTCAGGTTCCCGTCATTGGTAATGTGTCCGCCCGGCCGCTAACGAATCCGGAAGAAATTCGAGTTGAATTGATGGCTCAATTAACATCACCGGTTCGGTGGTCCGGATCGATGCAATTCCTCCTTGAACTAGGTGTGGATACGTTTATCGAGACCGGGCCCAGCAATGTTCTTTTAGGCCTTATGAAGCGTATCGACCGGAAGGCGACACGGAAGCAATTCAACTTATAATTACCCAATGAAATTTGGACCTGGTCGTCGCCATCCCGCTAACCAGCGATGAGAGAGTGAGAAAACAGTAGAAGATTATGACCGAACCAAGATTACTTGAAGGAAAAATCGCCATTGTCACGGGATCATCACGAGGAATCGGTAGCGCGATTGCCGAAGATTTTGCCATCCAGGGTGCCAAAGTCGTCGTTAATTACAATAGCAGTGAAGAAGCGGCCCTCGCGGTAGTAGAAAAAATCACCTCGGCAGGTGGTACAGCGACGCCGTATCAAGCGGATGTAAGCGATTTTGTTGCCGCGCAAGCTTTGGCCAAAAACACGATTGATACCTACGGCCATATTGATATCTTAGTCAATAACGCCGGAACGACTCGAGATACACTTCTATTATTGATGAAAGAAGATGACTGGGACGTGGTATTGAATACCAACCTCAAGAGTATGTTCAACTGTTGTAAGGCGGTAGCCAGGCCGATGATTCGCCGAAAGCAGGGCGGACGGATAATCAATATTAGCTCTGTCGTCGGTTTGGTTGGCCAGGCCGGCCAGGTAAATTACGCGGCTTCGAAAGCAGGAATCGTAGGCCTGACTAAGTCTCTCGCCAAGGAACTGGGTTCGCGACAGATTACGGTAAACGCGATTGCCCCTGGTTTCTTCCCCACTACCTTGACCGAAGTATTAACGGATGATATGGTTCAAGTGGCTATTGAGAGAACGCCCTTAGGCCGGCTAGGTGCTCTCGAAGATGTTGCCTACTTGACGTCGTTTCTAGCGTCGGATAGGGCCTCTTTTATCACCGGTGAAGTCATCAAGATCGATGGCGGCTTGGCGATGTAGCCAATTGGGGTATGTTATCTTTATCTGACTGAAAACCGACAGTTAAGATCGAGTGTGAGGATGAGTGAACAGGAAATACGCGATAGCGCCGGCAGGATCGAGATAGCGCCGGAAGTGTTGACGACTATTGCCCAATACGCTACCCTCGATGTGGATGGCGTCGATAGTCTTGCGCCCGTACCGGCTGATATGAGTCGACTGTTTCGGCGGGCCATTCGCCATGATGGTATATTGTTGAATTACACCGACGGTCGGTTAACATTTGACATTTATGTTCTCATGAAGCCACATGTCAATGTTCTAGATACGAGCCAGGTTATCCAGGAGTCTGTCGTGGAAGCCATAGACAAAATGGTCGGCTTGCCGGTTGAATCCGTTAACGTTCATGTTGAGGATGTTGTCTACTCAACGGACGAGACGGCCTAGATTCGATGAAGACAAGAAGGCGAGCCCGGCGTGTAACTTTAGAGGCTTTGTACGAGATCGATTTAGCCAATCATTCACCGTACGAAGTCTTAGAAAGGCGCTTGCTTGACCAACCGATGGAATCGGCCGGAGCCGAATTTGCTCGTAAATTGATCGCCGGCGTTCTCGAACATCAAGCTGGCATAGACCTTCTCATAGCCCATTATGCGCCAGAATGGCCCTTGGATCAGATGGCGATTATCGACCGCAATGTCCTCCGCATCGCCATATTTGAGTTCTTGGTTGATGACGAGACGCCGGTCAAAGTAGCCATCAATGAAGCTGTTGAATTGGCTAAGATATACGGTTCGGACAGTGCTCCCCGATTCATCAACGGCGTATTGGGGACTCTTGCAGATAAGATTCCACAGTTGCGACAACAATTGTTGGCGACTTACGAACCAACTTAAGCTTAGGCGCCCTGACTCCTTGATTATTTCTTTTTGAAAATCTAATCTAGTAAGTAGACCTACGCAGCGTCAATCGACCTGCGCATTTTTTTGTTTTAAGAGATTGCGCCAAGCATATAAATGACGATAAACTTAGGCAGATGATCCACATAAAACCAATACGGCTCATTTAATCGTTATGTCAATAATTTCGTCATTACATAGGCTGCAAGTAGGGATAATTCAAGCTCATGGATAGCTTTTTCGGAGTTGGTCTACCGGAATTGATCCTTATTCTGTTGCTTGCCGGCATCATCATGGGACCGCAACGAATTCGCAGAGTCGCCTATACTCTTGGGCGAGTGACGGCTCAGCTACAGACCATTTCTCGCCAATTCGCTCGTCAATTGAATGCAGAACTGGACGGTCTGGATGACGAGACCGTGCGGGGGGCGATGAGCGATATGAGAGAATTGCAGCGAGAGGTTGAAATCTTGCGCCGCGAACTTAGCCAGGTACCCAAATCCTTGCGGGATGGTATCGACAGCGGGATCAATGAGGCCCAGGAAGCAGTTCAAACAGCAACAGCTTCTGTGAGTGATGACGAAGAGGATGTGTCGAATCCGCTTCCATCGAATTCCTCAGATCCGGCCGTGACCAAACCAAACCAATCCGATCCACCTCAAGCAGAGCTGGATAGCCCACAGAAAAGCAAGTTGCCAAAAGCCATTGACGTGCCGGAGGATCCGGAGTGATGTCAGAAGAAGCCCAAGTCGAAAGCGGACAATCTATTTTACAACATCTGGGCGAACTTCGAGTCCGGCTTACGTGGGCCGCTGGTGGCCTAGTAATCGCAGTCGTCATCAGCTTTTTCTTTGCCGAGCAACTTCTCAATATCCTGATTGAGCCTTATGGCGAGCGATTACAAACGCTTAGTCCAACCGAGGGAATACAGACATATTTCAGGGTGGCTCTGGTTGCCGGTGTGACAATAGCCATGCCCTGGCTCTTGTACCAGACCTGGCTATTCATTGAACCAGGTTTACACAGTCATGAGAAGCGATATGTTTATCTCTTCGTGCCCAGCGCTTTCTTGTTATTTTTAACGGGCGTGGGCTTCGCCTGGTTCATTTTATTACCTTCGGCTATTTCGTTTTTATCCAACTTTATGCCCACGATCTTTTCTGCTGAGTGGACAAGCCAGGAGTACATTGGTTTCGCCACCAGTTTTATGTTATGGCTTGGAATCGCTTTTGAGTTGCCCCTTATCATCTTTTTCTTGGCTCGATTCGGGATCGTTTCCTCGCAAACACTGCGACAACAGTGGCGAATTGCAGTCGTGGCCATTGCCGTCCTGGCGGCAATCATCACCCCCTCCATCGATCCGGTGACCATGTTGCTTACTATGCTCCCGCTACTAATTCTATACCTATTAAGTATTTTGCTGGCGGCCGTTGGCCAACGCCAGTTTGAGCAAACCGTGTCTCTGGAAGAACCGGTTGAAGAGGAGCTGACACCACCATAGTTGCCAATGCCACCGTAGTTTTAAGCCGTTAAGATATTCTCTTTGGGTGAATTTTACTGCCCAACCCGATTCAGCAACCTGCTTCAGTGACCCTCACTTAATAGCTATCTTCCCGTCCTAAAATCATCAACCCGAGGCTCAGCGCCCGGCCGGCATCCTCGAGATTTTGGCTGGAAACGAATGTGACTGTATCGTTTGGCAAATGGGCAGTTTTTTCCCACCCTTGCCGGCTCAATCCCACTTGTGGAATCCTACCTATTTCCTTGGCCGACGGATGGCCGGGAACAAAGACGTTGATGCTTGGCGTACCAACCACACGCTCGGAATGTTCTTTATAGCCTGGCCCAACTCGGCCGGCATCAGCTTGAGATCCGTGAATAAACCACCTCGCCTACGATCGCGGCCGGAATGGGATGAACCCGGTTGGATTCGCGGATCGATATAATAGTAAGTCGTTTCCAACGTGATATTAATCAGGATGAACAAGATACCTAGCGATAAAAGAAGGGCGATAGTCAGGTTCAGATCCTGGTTAAACATGGCTCGTAGGAGCACTTCGCCCAATCCTCACCAACCGAAGTAAGTTTCCACGACCGGTAGGCCACTTAAAACGAAACGCAGGCTGATGGCCATCGTGGTTAGGATTGGTATGGCCGCATTTCGCAGTATATGCCCAGTCAACACCTGGAAGCGACGCAACCCCTTTCCTTCGGCGACACGAACGAAATCTTGATCGAGGATGTCGGAAATGGCTACGAAGGTAACTCTTGTCAGTTGGGCAACAGGACGAGCAGCTAAAACCAATACTGGCAGAACAAGATGCTTATCCCAGCCAAAACCCCCGACCGGGACGACAGTTTGGCCAAACGCTTCAGTCATTTATATAGCAACGATCTGCAACAATAGCGCTGCGAAAAAAAAACCGGCGTGGAAATGCCAATGAAAGAGATGATCAAAATGATTAATGCGCCTCTTCCATGCCGGCTATAAGCGGCCCAAATGCCTATAGGTATGCCAACAATAACGGCCAGTCCGAATGTGGTTGCCAACAAACCCAGGCTACGCATGAGGGCGATCGGCAATATCTCCATTGTGGGTTGGGCTTGAAAAGCGGCGCTTCCCGGCTGGGACAAACCGAGCTCGCCTTTCAACAAATTGAGGACATAATCGATGGTAAGGGAAGCGGCCTGACCCAGGGAAGTGGCAACCTCAGCACCCTGGGCAACCGAAAAGGCAAAATACGTTATGTAAATTATGGCCAATAAAACGAAAGCGCCAAAGAGTAGCCGCTGGCCGATGAAAATCGCTACGGCTTTCCAAAGTCCACGACGTTGGAAACGTGCTGAATCGTTTGAAGGGGCTGATTCGGGGTGGCGGCCCGCGGCCGGCTTCTCGTACATTCGATCCATTTACCTGGTGGTCTGATAAATGGAGAAAAGTTCCTGCACGCCTGTCT
>JAHEJP010000317.1 GCA_024638855.1 Chloroflexota bacterium | reverse complement strand
TTCACCTCAACAGAAATAAATAGGGCCATGAAAATACAGTATTAGGCCGGAAGTACCAGGAGTAAATAGGTGATTATATACGCCTGACCGGCTCAACTATTGGTGACCCGATCTAAGGCTGTCACTAGGATGCGGCCGGGCAGGCTTTTCATGCCTCAACAAGAGGTTTTTTGGGACAGCTATCGTTCCTCAACCTTGGTTTTAGTCATTTGATTCATTGAGGATAGCTGACAGAGGGTTCTCTTACGCTCATACATAAATCTTGGAGGTTAGGCTTTGGAAGTCAAACGACTGCAAGCGCTTGCCACGGGCCTGCCAAAAAGACTGGTCAACTCTTCTTGCTGGGACCAATTTCCCAACTCAAAAAAATAAGACATTTAACCCATTGAAGTTAGTCAAGGTTGGATCTAGAATGAGAACGATTTATTGGTAAACTTTTATGGAGGAAGTTCTCATGTTGTTTCTCACCCGTGAAGACGGTCAAGGTTTAGTTGAGTATGCGTTGATCCTCGTTTTGGTCGCCATCGTCGTTATCGCGATTTTGGCTATCTTGGGCCCGCAGATCGGCGAAGTGTTCAGCACCATTGTTGCTGCATTGAGCCCATAAGCCTGAACCAGCCGTCAGCTAGAAGGGCTCTGCTTTGCAGGGCCCTTTTTTGTTGTTTAGGGAACGGTCTCGAGAACCGCCTCTTGAGCGAGGCAAGCCGGGCGGTGCACAGGGATCATTCAGTCAGAGTCCAATCGTACAACATATGTCGTTCATGCGTTGCCAGTCGCGCTCGTGAGCAATCATTGTTATAATCGATCCGTCTCGAATTGAGGATCCTATAACGAATGACCATACCTGCCTTAGATACCATAGTGGCTTACGCCTCGATCTGTTTTGCTATTCTTGGCGCATTCCTGGCGGCTATTTGGTTGAGCCTGATCATCTGGACTTTTCGCGATATGCGGGCTCGCTCACGCGATCCATTCGCCCAAATCCTGGCAACATTGGTTGTCGCTTTGCTACCTGGGGTGGGTCTGATAGTTTATTTAATCCTCAGACCACCGGAAACGCTGGCTGAAGCTTATGAACGAGCTTTAGAAGAGGAAGCTCTTTTACAGGAAATTGAGGAGCGGCCGGCTTGCCCTGGATGCTCGCGAACTGTGGATAATAATTGGTTGTTGTGTGCCCATTGCCACACGCGATTGCGAAAAGCCTGCCCCGATTGCAACGCCTTGATGGAGCTTCAATGGAATATCTGTCCTCACTGTGGCAACGATCATATCGACCCTTACTATGTGGGGCCACAAGTGGTGTTGGCCGACGATCTGGTAGCTGATGAAGAAGCCCAGAAGGATTCAGTCGAGGCTGAAAACATCCTCGCCGAAGATGATTTTAGCGTTTCTGAAGAAGTAGAGCAGTTTTCACAACCGGATACCACTTCATAGAGACGAGAGATCTTAGTCAATCGTAATCCCACTAAGATCGATAGCTGGCGATGGATACTGGGGGTTGAGCTTGCGGAGCTTTTGCACGATGACCCGCATGATGGCTAGATTACGGTACCATTTTTGATCGGCTGGGATGACATACCAGGGAGCCATATCCGTCGTCGTTCTCTCCAGCATCTCCTGATAGGCGGCCATATATGACTGCCAAAGCTTTCTTTTTTCCAGATCTTCGAGGGAAAATTTCCAATTCTTGTGTGGATCTTCCAACCTAGCCTGGAAGCGTGTCCGCTGTTCTTCCCTGGAGATGTGCAAATAGAATTTCAATATCGTGGTGCCACTGCCAACCAGCATACTCTCAAAATCATTGATCATCTTGTATCTCGGTCGCCATACTGCTTCCGGTACCAGATCGTGGACCCTTACGACTAAGACATCTTCATAATGGGAACGATTGAACACCCCGATCATGCCGTTTGCCGGTACCGGCCGGTGAATTCGCCATAGAAAATCGTGGGCCAACTCCTCTTTACTGGGCGCTTTGAATGATGTTACTCGCACCCCCTGCGGATTGACCCCCCGGAAGACTTTTCTGATCGTGCCATCCTTGCCGCCGGCATCCATGGCTTGTAAGGCGATCAATATTCGTCGTTTGTTTTCTGCATAGAGCTTGCGTTGCAGGACAATCAACTCATCGCGCAAGGTGGAAAACTCGGCTTCGGCCGCTTCCCGATCCGGGTGAAACATTTTACCTTGTGTTGGTAGTTCGTTGATCAATACGGGCGTTCCTGGTTGTAAGCAGTGGGTTTTCGGCATATGAAATCCTCCAAAAATAGGTGACCTTTATACCGGTTCAAACCTTTATTAGCGATCCGGCGGGGGTCGTTGACAAAATGGACAATTGTTGTCACTTTTGAATATTCGTTATTATACTATTGAACATCCTGGGCGCAGGTTTGCTTCCCGGCCAAGGGAGCTCAGACAGCGAGCTTGTTGCCAGCGGCGGATTGTCAAATCACAAATGATATCATGGGTCCAGGTACCTGGACCTGATCTCGTTGTCTAATAAATGGCGTGCTGGGCGTAAGTATTGTCAGACGATCGATTGCAGGAGGAAAACAATGGCCAAGAATCAGAATCTCACCGGAGAAGTTTATTACCCTGCACCTGAAATTGTGGAGCAGGTCCATATTCAGGATTTCGAGGCTGTACACCAACAGGCCATGGCTGATTTACCGGGTTTTTGGGGGCAGATCGCGGCCGAAAATTTTGAATGGTACGCGCCATGGGAACAGGTGCTCGATGACAGCAATGCACCATTTTATAAGTGGTTCGTGGGTGCCAAAGTTAACCTGGTTCACAATGCCCTGGACCGCCACCAGCGCACGGCTATACGCAATAAAGCGGCATTGATATTTGAAGGTGAGCAAGGAGATCGGCGAACCTATACTTACCAGCAACTTAATCATGAAGTCTGTAAATTCGCCAGCGTTTTAAGGGCAATGGGCGTTAAAAAAAGCGATCGAGTCACCATCTATATGGGGCGTATTCCTGAATTAATGATTGCCATGTTGGCTTGTGCCAAGATTGGGGCCATCCATTCAGTGGTCTATGGTGGTTTTTCGACTGAAGCATTGCATGACCGGATAGAAGACAGTGCCTCCAAGGTCCTCATTACTTGTGATGGCTCCCGGCTCCGTGGAAAAATCATCGAGCTTAAGAAGATTGCCAATGAAGCGGTGGATAGGGCAGGTACCATACAAACGGTGATATGCATCAAACGGACAGGCCAGGAAGTTGAAATGGTTCCCGGAAGGGATCACTGGTATCATGATCTGATGAACCTGCCCATCGCGGATCCCAATGCCCCGACCGAAGTTATGGATGCCGAGGATCCTATCTTCATCCTGTATACCTCCGGGACTACAGGCAAGCCCAAAGCCATCCTGCACACTCACGGCGGATATATGGTGGGCACGGCAACAACGCTGAAATGGGTGTTTGACATTAAGCCCGAAGATGTGTGGTGGTGCGCGGCTGATCCAGGCTGGATCACCGGCCACAGCTATATCGTCTACTCGCCGCTTGTGGTTGGGGCGACGAGTTTTATGTATGAGGGAGCGCCCACATATCCCTATCCCGATCGCTGGTGGCATTTGGTCGCCAGATATGGCATAACCATCTTGTACACTGCGCCAACAGCCATACGCGGCTTGATGCGGTTTGGCGAAAACTGGCCTGAGCGCCATGACCTTTCTTCATTGAGATTATTGGGATCAGTTGGCGAACCTATCAATCCGGAAGCATGGCGTTGGTATTATCGGGTTATCGGCAGGGAAAAATGTCCGATCATGGACACCTGGTGGCAAACAGAAACCGGCAATTTCATGATCACACCGCTGCCCAGCATGCCACTAAAACCAGGGTCGGCTACCCGTGGTTTTCCAGGGGTGGAGGTGGACGTCGTCGATGAGGAAGGAAACAGCGTCCCGGCTGGCGAAGAAGGGTACCTGGTCATCAAGACGCCCTGGCCCGCGATGTTGCGAACCGTCTATAAAGACCCGGACCGGTATGTACGACAATATTGGAGTCGCTACGCGGAGCAAGGTTGGTACCTACCCGGTGATAGCGCCAAGAAGGACGAGGATGGTTACATTTGGGTCATCGGCCGGATCGACGATGTCATCAAAGTATCTGGTTATCGGTTGGGAACGGCCGAGATTGAAAGCGCATTGGTTAGCCATCCAGCCATCGCAGAGGCGGCTGTAATCGGAGTACCCGACGAGTTGCGCGGCAATATCATCAAAGGTTTTTGCATCCTTCGCCAAGGAGAAGAAGGTAGCGAACGATTGGAGAAAGAATTGCGCGATCACGTCGGGCACGAAATAGGACCGATCGCAAAACCGACCACGGTTGACTTCGTCGACTCTTTACCCAAGACTCGCTCTGGAAAAATCATGCGGCGGGTGCTAAAAGCCCAGGTGTTGGGTCAGGATTTGGGAGATCTCTCTACGCTAGCAGATTGAAGCAAGCAGAAACGGATCAGCGCTGATATACCTTTGGTTCACGGCCGATTTTATAGGTGAAGGATGGGCCGATAAAATCGTCTAGTAAAGGGCATAAATAGCCCTTTTGGGTTTTTGACATGTATTGTGACATTCGTTACAATCGAAATAACTTTAACCCCTATTACGTCAAGTGATGCGTGTTGCATATTAAGCCTATCCAAAAGAGCGGGAGATCCCCGCTCTTTGTTACTCCCCAACCTCAGATTAATCAAAGTGGCGGGAGGCTGGTTCGACCACAGTCAAGACTTGATTACTTTGGAGGAACGAATGTTGTTTGACTTATCCGCCCAAAGCGCCGATGTTAGCCGCGCATCTTTACCCACCATATGGTGGCTGGGACCCGTTGCGGCTGTCGTGGCGTTACTCTTTGCCTGGCATTTCTACCGCCAAGTGATGCGTAAGAGTGAAGGCAATGAGAGGATGATTGAGATAGCTGAGGCGATTCGAGATGGCGCCCGCGCCTATCTTGCCCGGCAATATCGTGTCGTAGCCTTAGTGTTTGCCATCTTATTCGTTATATTCCTCGTTTTATCATTACTTAAGTTACAAAACCCGATTGTCCCGGTAGCGTTCTTGACCGGCGGTTTCTTCTCGGCCTTGTGCGGTTTCATCGGCATGCGAACGGCGACCAATGCTTCAGCCAGGACTGCCTATGCAGCCAGCCAGAGCCTGAATGGTGGTTTACAAGTAGCCATCAGGGCTGGGGCCGTCATGGGGCTGGTAGTGGTTGGATTTGCCTTGCTGGATATCACGATCTGGTTTTTAATTTTGTATTACGTGGCGCCAGCTTTGATCAGCAATAACGAGAGCATTTTTGGCTTCCTGGTCACCGGCAATCCCCTGGTACAAATAACGGCAACCATGTTGAGCTTTGGTATGGGAGCCTCAACTTTCGCCTTGTTCGCCCGGGTGGGTGGTGGGATTTTCACCAAGGCAGCTGACGTTGGCGCCGATTTGGTGGGTAAGGTGGAGGCTGGTATTCCTGAAGATGATCCCCGAAATCCAGCGACAGTCGCCGACAACGTGGGTGATAATGTCGGGGACGTCGCCGGCATGGGAGCTGACCTCTACGAATCCTATGCGGGGTCTATTCTAGCTACTTCAGCTTTGGGAGTTGCCGCGGTTGTGGCGGCAACGGAGACCATATTTGAAGGCCAAGATCCTACATTGCATCAGATCATGGATTTGCAATTACGTTACCTAGCGGCCCCAATATCCGTAGCTGCCATAGGCGTAATTCTATCGATCATCGGCGTCTATCTCGTTCGTGCCGATGAAGGCGCCAGCCAGAGTCAACTCATAGGGGCCCTTAGTCGAGGCTTATACGGCAGTTCACTGGGCATCGCCATTTTTTCCTTGCCCTTATTGTATTTGTTGGATTTACCAAACCTGTGGGCGGTCTGGGTCTCCATATTGGTCGGCCTGATCGTCGGCGTCATCATCGGGAAAGCGACGGAATATTACACCTCTCACGCTTACCGGCCGACCCAAGGCATTGCCGAGCAAGCATCGACCAGTTCGGCGACGCTGATCATCGACGGCTTTTCGGTTGGTATGGAGTCAACCGGTGTGCCGGTAGTAGCTATTGTTGTCGGCATCGCCGTTAGCTTCTACGCGATGGGGGGTAGTGTGAATCCAGCCATGGGCCTCTATGGCGTGGGAATCGCCGCCGTCGGCATGTTGTCAAC
>JAHEJP010000316.1:3964-6205 GCA_024638855.1 Chloroflexota bacterium | reverse complement strand
TTGGAACAGGTCATAAACTCAATGACCTGCGTGATAGGGTCGAAGATTTATCACCGGAGGCGGTGCTTGATCTGCCGCTCTCAACCAGGGCCGGCATGCAGGTCGAAGGCCTGGTTGAAGATCGTTGGCCCATTAAGAACGTGATCGGTTATTTGCCGGGCACATCAGGGATGGAGTGGTGCCAGATCTGCCTAGGCCACAAGCTAATCGTAGTAATGGTCCAATATGACAGCCCACCCGTCGGTCCTAATGGCGAAATTTATCCAGCCGCTAACGACAATGCTAGCGGCCTTGCGGTTATGCTCGAAGCAATAAGGGTTATGCAAGAGTCTGATTATCAACCCTACAAATCCTTTGTCTTCATAGCCTATAGTGGTGAAGGGCTCGACGGTGGTGCATATGTAGACGAAAAGGAAGTGCATCGTTTTCTTCAAGCAAAGACCGGTTTTAACAAATTTGAATTGGAAGCCGTCATTCACTTATTAGGTCTCGGCGCGGGTTCTGGTGATCGGTTGAACGTGGCCGCCGGAGGCAGCTTGCGACTGACAGAGCTTATTGAGGAAGCAGCCAGTCAAATGAACGTGAAGATTGCCAGAGCCGATGAGGTCATCGACATTGGTATCATCTATGATGAAAACACTGGCTTGAACGACGGTGGGCATGAAGCGCCTTTCGTGAGACTATCCTGGGAGGGTTGGGATGCATATGCGGGTTTACCGGCCGACACCGTCGAAACAATTTCGAACGATTATTTAGAAGAAGCTGGCCGGACACTGGCGATGGCCCTTATGATACTCGGCCGTGAAGTAAATTACTGAGGTATCGGTCATCCAACCAAACGAATCAATGCCCCCTTGCTACGCTGAGAATCGGGGAGTAGAATTCTCGCATTGTTAAATAGAGATAAGCGATGGCTTCGAAAAAACCTGATTAAAGACGAAGCCATCGTTTGATTCATGATAAAAAACGTTCTCATTCTTTCATACGAAAATGAGATTGCCGGCCGGCTGGGCGTTGGTCTAAGAGAAGCTGGCATTGAGCAGATCGAGATCGTATCCTCGACCCGAGATCTATTCATGACGCTCAGCAGCCGGTCATTCGACGTGGCCTTCATTCCCTCCAATGATGCCCAACATCGGGTTCGGGCTATTCAAGCCATCAAGCAACAACTACCCATCGTCCTATTACTAGAAACCGACAAGACCCGGATTCCAAAAACTCTGGAACCGATCATCCTGGGCGTTGTTCATCCTTCTCATCTAGAAAATGAATTGGCTCTCATCTTGACTAGGGCCAGCCTCAACGACAAAGATAGACGCGATTTGGCCACAAATCAGGTCGATAAACCCGCCCAACCCTCGGTACCCGCTGCCCTGCCTTCTATCAAGGCACCAGTTGAGACACTCAAGACAATTTGCTCGGACATCGAACTTTCCGAAGATGTATGCCAGATCGTCCTAAGCGACGATCGCCGCTATGTAGCTTGTTATGAGGATGGAAGGGACGAGCAGATCCTGGCTCTGGCGGTAGCTGAACAAGTTCGGACGAGCTGGGACAAGTCCTCTTCGGCTGCCCAATTCCAATACTTGCATTACGACGCGGAGGCCTTACCACTTCTACTCTATACGCGATCTATTCCAAACTCCTTGCTGACCTTAGTCGCCCAATCCCGGGCATCAGTGAGCGATCTTCGCCAGGGAGCCGACCAACTTGCGAAGAGGTTAACGGACTTGCCGATCCTGGACGATGCGGCAAGTGCCCTACCGATTGAACCGTTGCCAAAAGCGGCTCAGATACTTGATTCGGACTTAATCGTCGATCAGGCCGTATTGGTTCAAAGCCCCAAGATAGGGATGATCGCAGTCGAATTACCCAAAGCAATTGACAAGGATCGGCCGGCGGCGAAAAGCGGTGAATCGCGGGTGCCAGGTAACTTATCGGCCGTAGCCAATACCGCCTGGTTTGTGATTCAACGCCTGGCCTTTGCCATAATAGTATTGTTGGCCATCACCTTCTTGACCTACTTCGGCCTCAACATGGCTCGGGGCATGTCTGGCGGAGAAGCGGTCGTGGATGCCGTGTCCGACACAGTCAACTATATCTCGCACCTTTTTCAAGGTGATCTGGGGACGACCACGGCAGGCAGCGATTCACTACTCTCTATTCCTGTTAGCCAGGTAATCGCCGAGCGATTGCCACGCAGCCTGGCTCTTCTGGGTATCGCCTTGCTCATAGCCACAG
>JAHEJP010000316.1:0-3864 GCA_024638855.1 Chloroflexota bacterium | reverse complement strand
TGATTTTTTTGGTGGTGAATATTCTCATCGAAATTAGCTATCGGTTTATCGATCCAAGAACTAGGGAAGCGCCGGCTCATTTGGCCAGCCACCGGCGACATTCACCGCTCCAATCAGTCAAGGATCTGGGGCTAGATGTAAAGGATTATCTGACTGATAACGCCTTAACCCAATGGATACAAAGGAGTCGAACAAGACCAGAGACAGCCGCTGTCTTTTCCGGAATGAATCAAGGTGAAAACGACACACTGGAACAAGCGGCTTACATAGGCGGTGGTGGACGAGCTTCCTTTAAAACATTGTGGCGAAATTTCCCTTTAGTGGTGGGCGGAATATTGGTATTGATCTTACTCGTCATCGTCCTCTTCGGCCCCCAACTCGCCCCCCGCAGCCCTTACACCACTCAGGGTCTAGAGTTCATCGATGGTCAGCTTACCGCCCCGCCATTTGGGCCGAGCGCTGGTTTTCCCTGGGGCACTGATGTATTAGGTCGGGATCTGATGAGCTTGATTTTCACCGGCGCTCAATTGACCTTATCTTTGACCGTGCTTGTCGTGATCACCCGCATGGTCCTGGGTATTTTATTGGGAGTGATAGCTGGCTGGACCAATGGCAGCACCCTAGACCGTATCATTGTTGGCCTTGCTGAAATCCTTTCGGCAATACCTACTTTGCTCCTGGCCATGGTCCTCATCCTTGCCTTGGGTATTCGTCAAGGATTATGGCCATTCATCGTCAGCCTTGGCTTCATTGGCTGGGGTGAAACCATGCAGTATGTGCGCGGCCAAGTAATGACCATTCGACCCAAATCGTTCATTGAGAGCGCAATTGCTATTGGCGCTCGAACGCCACGAATCCTCGGTCGCCATGTACTGCCCACCATATCGTCCTCGTTGATATCCATCTTCGCTCTAGAAATGGGTGCGGTCTTGATGTTATTGGGCGAACTGGGTTTTCTGAGCATCTTTATCGGTGGCGGCGCGTTTTACGAATTGGAGACCTTTGCCGCTCCTTACCATTATTCTGATGTGCCAGAATGGGGTGCCCTTCTCAGCAATATCCGCACTTATTCCCGAGCATACCCCTGGCTGACCCTTTTCCCAACTCTGGCCTTTTTCTTCGCCATTTTGGCATTCAACCTTTTTGGCGAGGGCGTCCGTCGCCTGGTTGACTCCGGCAGCCTGGTCTTCAACCGCATCATCAATCGTTATACGATCGGGGCAACGGCTTTGTTCATCGTCGGATTTGGTTGGTTACAATCCAACAGCGGCACCATCGCCTTCTACCGCCAGCACGCTCAAGAATACAACAGCCAAAATGCTTATAGGTACGTGGAGCAATTGGCCGATGGGAAATATGAGGCTCGCGCAATAGGCACTGAAGGCGTGACTGCCGCGGCCCTCGACATTGCCGCCGAGTTTGCTGCGCTCAAATTGCAACCGGCCGGTGAAAAATTGACTTTCCTGCAGGAGCGGACACGAACCTTTGGTCGCCTTGAAGCAATTCCAAAGCTAAGCATTGAAGACGGACAGGCTCCAGTGGTCTACGGTGAAGATTTCGCCGCTTATCCTGGCTACTTCATGTCCCTCGGAGAGATAGGCGGCACAGTACGTTATGTTGGCTTAGGTCCACCTTTGCCAAGAGGAGGATTTGGCGGTTCCTTCCGCCATCCAGATCTGCGTTACGTCGACTATAGCGGCGAGATTCTGCTCGTTACCGACCCGCGCGATGTACGTACATTGAGAAACGTACCCCACGGCGGCGTATTAGTAGTAACTGACGAGCCCGATCTACTCAACCGTCGAATAACCCTGTCCAATCGTACCCAGGCGCGACCCAGTCCCTTGACCGGTTTTGTTGAAGGTGAGGACACGCCCGCCATCTGGATCACCGAGGATGTGGCCAATCGATTAATAGCTAACAGCGGTGAAACTGTGGCTACTCTACAACAGCAACAGGATAATCTCCAAGCTGGAGCAATCACCGAATTAGATACCGGTGTGCAAGCTTACCTTCGGGTCGAAAGCAGCGCAGAAGAACAATGGCAGGCATTTAATGTGATCGGTCACCTACCGGGCACCTACGGCACAGGAGGTGAGGAAGGTCAACTGGACAACAAGGTTATTTTTGTATTGGCCCAATATGATAGCCCACCTCCAGGACCGGAGGAAGAAGATTATCCGGCGGTAAATGATAACGCCAGCGGCGTAGGCGTCATGCTTGAGGCTATTCGGGTCTTACAAGAAACCGAATATACGCCCAAAAAGACCTTGTTATTCGTGGCATATAGCGGCGAAGGATGGGAAGGAGGCGAGAGCGTGTCAAATCCCGATATTAACAAGTTTTTACAGGCTAAAACTGGATTTGCTGCCAATCTTGAACCAGAGGCCATCGTCCATGTACGCGGCGTCGGCGGAGGGAGCGGCGATCGGCTGGAAATATCCTCGGGAGGGAGTTTGCGGCTGGCCGAATTGTTCGAATCGACGGCCAGACGCATGGGCGCCAATGTAGTCCGCAGCGATGAGCCCATCGACATCAGCATTATCTATGAAGAAGGTTCCGTCTTTGAAAGCGGTCAAGACGCTCCTGAGGTACGTCTCACCTGGCTTGGATGGGAAGAGAGCGCCAGGCTGCCAACCGACACCCTGGATAACATCTCAGTCGACAATTTGGATGACGCCGGCCGAACATTGGCTCTGGCTCTGATGATAATGGCTGGTGAGCGGGATTACTAAGGCCCATAAGTCGCACTGGTGGGAAAGTAAGCATACCAGCCAAAGGCAAAAGCTGGAGTAGCCACCAGGGGCGATAAACGACCGCCCTGTAGCGGACCCTCAATGGCCAGACCTGTCGTTGCCTGCCATTGGCTGCCGCTTTCATTGTCGATCAGTATTTGAGGGTTATCAGCCGACGATCGAAAGGTCAATGGGCGCCCCTCATATTCCCGAAGATAAGCTGCGCCCGTTTCGCTCAGCGGATCAAACCAAATCAGCACTGGTCTACCCCCAACTAATTCGTTGATGACCGGTTGTTTGGCTAATTCCCGGTAAGGAAAGGCGATAGCCTGCCCTGCCAGGCGAATTCCCAGCACCCTTTCCTTCGGCCTGTTTCGAGAATATCCCTCATCTCGGGGAATCTGCCGTTCAAAAACGCCCTCCTCCGCTGTATTGTAGTAGCTTTCGTAAGGGTCGATGTCGTAACTGCCCCGGGGATTGGTCGCATAAGTTCCACACCGGAATTGGGCGCATGTCAACGGTTTACTCAACACCTGGCTCTCGGGATATTGCTCTCGCCACGCCTTCCATTCCGTCAAGACGCTGGGAAAGAATGCCAGCCGGTTATCGACCAGCTGTCCATCTAGGGCAGCGCCATAGAGCTGGCTCCAGAGTGAATCCGTTTGCCGATCATACATGACCAATGTGTTGAAGAGTAGACTACCCGATACGCCAAAAGTCAGGGGCTGATCGTAATCCTCGACTTGCCGGCTGAATACCAAGGCAGAAAAGCACAAAGGACACCAGGTTATCGCCACCGGTTCGCCACCAATGACATCGTTAACGATCTCATGATTGCTGAGAATCGGGACTGGGTAGGCCTGGGCATCTCCGTTAATGATGACCCCGATCAATCGCTCGTCATCTTCCATGAAAGCCGCAGCCTGGGACACATCCACGAATCGGGGATCATCAATGGCCATAATGCTGTCCTTGGCCAACAAGGGCCTGATATCGTCAATATCAACCAGAGGCGGAGGTGGAACCAAAACCGGCTGATCGGCCGCCACCAAACTCGGACCCGTTTCCTCCAACCCGGCCGATACATCACGCCCATCGTTTTCTCCCTGGACATTTAGGTCAGTCGATC
>JAHEJP010000315.1 GCA_024638855.1 Chloroflexota bacterium | reverse complement strand
GCCCTGGAAATATTATCGGCCGACGAAGTCATACTAAGCGCCTTGGGTGAGCATGTCTATGATGTGTTCTACCGGGCTAAATCGGCCGAATGGGAGGAGTACAGACTACAGGTATCTGACTGGGAACTTCAAAGGTACTTGGAATTAGCATAGAATTATTAGAACGAGATCTGATCGAGGCGTGTAAAGAAATTTACACATATTTTTCTTGACTTCACTCTCGGCCTATGCTAAATTGATTTACGGTAATATTGACCACGCATAGCGCATGAAGGAGACGCATTAATGAGCAATTCAGTAAGAATTCGCGAATTTGCAGCCCAAGGTGATGGTACCGATGGGTTCTGCAGCGGTGCGTCTGTGCGTGAGTGACTTTACATAAATAAGTTACCCGAGGTCGCAGAGCGCCGAAAGTGCCTGCGGCCTTTTTTTTCGCCCCCAGCCTTTACTCAAGTCAAAGAAATAACGGGCCGAGGACGCAGGTACGCCTCGAGTTTGTTACGTCTGGTCGTTTTCGGTTACTGTTGCCTGTAGATTGATGGTAACCAGCCCGGCCTTGCGCAGGAGGTAAATACTTGTGATAAAAGCTGTCATTTTCGATGTTGGCGGTGTCCTAATTCGGACACCCAATAGGTCAAAAAGGCTAAATTGGGAAAGGAAACTAGGCCTGGATGAGTGGCAATCGGAAGTTATTGTCTTCGGCGGAGATATGGGTATCAAAGCACAGCTTGGTGAAATCACGAATGAGCAATTATGGGAATGGGTCGGCGAAAGACTAAATCTCTCACCCACCGATCTACAACAATTCCGAACTGATTTTTGGGCAGGCGACATTTTGGATAGCAGTATGGTTGATTTCATCAGTTCGATACGACCCACTTATCAGACAGCCATTATAAGCAATGCCACCGACGCACTCAGAGAGTCATTAACCAGCACTTACCCGATCGCGGATAATTTCGATCTCATCGTATGTTCGGCCGAAGAGCATTTGATGAAACCGACGGATGAGATCTATTTTCGAACATTAGAAAGGTTAGGACGTAACCCGGCCGAGGCGGTTTTCATCGATGACAGTGAGGCCAATGTTCAAGCTGCCCGAAAAGTGGGCATGGCCGCAATCCACTTCCATCCAAAATTGAATCTTGCAGAAGCATTAGCGCCCCTGGGTGTAAATGGAGGTAAAAAATGAGCAAGCAAAACGAATTAACTAAATTTTTCAATGTGAACCAGAAGCAACAGCTAAATGGAAAAGTAAACGAACAAAATACAGGTGCAGATATGTTATTAGAGAAAACCTTGGATCAGACAATAATTGAAGATATCACCATCCGCCCAACTACAATGGATGATCTTGAAAAGACAGTTGATATGCTTAATGCCTGTTCCATTCATATGGCTGGCATCAAAGAGGTGTCCATAGCCGCCGTCAGAATGGACTGGGAATTACCTGTTTTCGAATTAGACAAATTAACCCGAGTTGCAGAAACGTCCGAAGGCAAAATAGTTGGCTACGTAGAAGTCTGGGACATTGACGAAATGCCGGCTCGGATTTGGGTCTGGGCGCGTGTGCACCCCAATTATGAGAATCAGGGCATCGGTAGCCGGCTGATGGCATGGGCTGAAGGAAGGGCCAGGCAAGCAATCGACCGGGCCCCTGCAGATATTCGCATATCGATGCAGTCCGGAACCTACAGCACTTACCAGCCAGCCAGGCAATTCCTGCGCGATTTAGATATGAATCAACTTCGTCATTTTCTGACCATGGCCATTGAACTCGACTCAAAACCGCCGGTCGCCCGATGGCCTGACGGTATTCAAGTTAGATCGATGAAAGGCGAGGAAGAAGCCCGGGATGTTGTTTGGGCCTTCGAGGATGCTTTCAAAGATCATTGGGGTTACATCGAGCAGCCATTTGAAAAGGAGTTAGAGAACTGGCTTCATTACATTCGCAATGACGAAGAATACGATCCTACGCTCTGGTTCTTAGCTATGGATGGCGAAGAGATCGCCGGTGTTTCCATTTGTAAACTGAATAGTGATGAAGATCCCGAAATGGGTTGGGTGCGAATCCTCGGCGTTCGCAGAGCGTGGCGGCGGCAAGGGCTGGCATTAGCGCTTCTACATCACAGCTTCGGCGAGCTGTACCGGCGTGGTAAAAAGCGTGCCGGCCTGGGCGTCGATGCTAGCAGCCTGACCGGCGCGACCCGTCTGTATGAAAAAGCTGGCATGGAACAAATCCGCCAGTATACAGTCTTTGAGAAAGAATTGCGGACTGGTCGGGATATTTCACTCACATCCTTGGAATGATACACCGCGCCGGAAGCACGACAATCGGTTTGAGTCAACCCATACCGGCCGGTACGGAGAAAAATGATGATGCAACCGGTAAATGAAGTAGCCTTGAGCGTTGACAACGCTTATAAATATTTCGGCAAAGAAAAGAAGAATAACAGATGGTTTTCATGGAAAAAGGACCGTGACGATAAAAACGCGCAGAACGGTTCGGAAAGAAAATCGACCCTAACCGTTGCCGTTGATCATGTAACTTTCAATGTCAATAAAGGCGAAATCTTTGGTATCTTAGGGCCGAATGGTGGTGGAAAATCAACCCTTATCCGCCTAATCGCCACCTTATTGCTGCCTGATGATGGCCAGATCACGGTTTTTAACCATGATGTAGTCAAGGAACCCATGGCTGCCCAACGTGTCATCAACCGGGTCTCGGTAGAGGCATCCTTCTTCAAGAAACTGTCTCCCATGGAAAACCTGCTCTACGGCGCTCGTCTATATGGGGTTAAAGGTAATGTGATTCACCAACAAGTTCACGAGATCCTTAATCGATTAGGAATTCCTGAGAAGAATCTCAATCGGCCCATGGAGGAGATGTCTCGGGGAATGCAGCAGAAAGTGGCTATAGCCCGGGCATTATTGAGCGCCCCGATACTGCTGCTATTGGACGAGCCTACCACAGGCCTCGATCCCCGCTCCAAACGGGATGTTCAGACCTTTGTTCGCGAACTAAGAGACGTCCACGATACCACGATTTTACTGACGTCTCACGACATGGTCGAAGCGGAAACGCTTTGCGACCGGATTGCCATCATGGATAGCGGAAGCATCGTGGCTCTTGATAAACCAGCGAATCTCAAGTCTTTAGCCGACTGTAGCAACGGTCACGAGCCAACCCTGGAAGATGTATTCTTGGAGTTAACGGGAAAACAGTTGATTAAAGATACAGATATGCCAATTTAGAAGGCATGGCTAACGAGGAAAATATCATGAGTACGATATCGCAGCCAATCAAGGGATCATACGCCCGCGCATCGTTCGCTTTCATCGAGCGAAATTGGAATCTGGTTAAACGATATTGGGCCTGGGAAGTAGTTTGGTTAGTCTATTCTATCGCCAACAGCCTTTCGATAAGCTATATCGGTTTGGGCATGGACTACTTGTCCGGCGGCAATATGGTTATTGACACCCGTTATTTGGTCTTTTACTTGCTCATAGGTAGCCTGGTATGGCGATTTTTATCGAGCATCTTTTACTGGGTTACAGAGGTGATCGCTATTGAGAGATGGGAAGGTACCATTGAATATACTCTTATGGCACCTGTGCCGCGTCTGGTTCACCTTATCGGGCACACGTCTTTCGCTGTGGTCTACAGCACCTTTTTCACGGCCGTTATACTGCTAGTGACGGTATTCTTGTTCGACCTCGATCTGAGCCAGGCCAATCTTGGCTCTGGCCTGGTCGTCATGTTGGCTGGAAGCATTAGCTTCGTCGGAATCGGTGTGATGGGCGCAACCCTGCCCCTCTTATTCCCTGAGCGAGGTGCACAGATGACGCATATCATCATCGCCTCGTTGCTGCTAATCTCCGGCGTCTATTACCCAATTGAAGTTTTACCTGAGGCGTTACAAAAACTGGCAATGCTCTCGCCGGCCTGGTACGTGTTGAACGGTACCCGAGCAGCTCTACTTCAAAATGCGAATGTGATCGCGTTGTGGCAATACATTTGGCCGGTATTGGTGCTGGCCTTGATCATGGTCCCTTTGGGTCTATGGATTTTCGGTCGGGCCGAACGGTATGCAAAAAGGCAAGGAAAGTTAGCACGAAATGGCTGAATGAGTTTTCAGATGGGTGGGTTATTGTTTAGTACCCCACCCATCTTGAGCGAATTCGGTTTTTGTCAGCAACCGTAGAAAAACCTCCAAGAATAGCTTCCTGGCATCAGGTTCGACCACTCAAGAGAGTGACTGGCAATTGGTCTTCGACCGAATGCGAGACATCCCTTTTACGATTGACATTAAGTATTCACCATTTCCCCATGCTCACCGGAAGCAGAGGGCTTTTCATTGGATTGGTCCTAATGAAAGCTGTCATTGAAATAATCACTTGGGAATTAGACTTTTCCAGGCTCATCCTGTAAAAATGGCCGGTGTCATATATAAGACGCCGGATATTCATGCTAATCATTGTCCTAATTATCATCGGCGCCGCCTTTGTCATCTGGCAGGCAATGGGTTATTTAACTAATCCTAGAGGCCGCGCGTTCGTCGATTGGTGGCGGGCGGGCGAAAATCAACGAGCTGAAATGATAACCGTTCAACGAGAACCATGTCCAGGAGCGCCATTTGTTTTGCCGGCGGACGGCTTTATTGGTCTCGTCTATGGCGATCCCCGGGGGCCGTATTCAGGTGCCAATCCTCACCAGGGCCTAGACATTTTTAGCCCAGACCGGGATCAGCCTGGCATAGTACCTGTTTATGCCGCCTATGATGGCTATATTACTCGTGATGCCAACTGGCGCAGTGCATTGATCCAGCGGATACCAGAAGATCCTCTCAATAGTTCAAGACAAATTTGGCTCTACTATGCCCACATGGCTGACCGCGATGGCAATGACTTTATCGAAGATCCCTTCCCAGCTGGTGCCAAAGAAGTTTTCGTTGAACAAGGGACTTTGCTCGGCTATACCGGCAACTTTAATGGTAATTCCCCACGAGGTATTTGGGTCCATCTTCATTTCTCTATCGTTCAGGATGATGGCAGTGGGTCCTATCTCAATGAGTTAGAATTTGAAAACACGCTAGATCCATCGTCCTATTTAGGAATGCCCTTGAATTACGAATGCGCACAAACTGGACCAGCATGCGCTCCGGTCACGGATTGTAGTTAACGAGAGGTTTGAATCATGGCCATCCATCATCGGATTATCGCCTCATTGCTCAAACCTGCGATCATCCAGGCAAGTCGGCGCAGCTTACCACGAACTAGCGGCCGGCTGTTGCTAGAGGGCCTATCATCGTCAGTTATGATTCATCGCGATAGTTGGGGCATACCCCATATTGAAGCAGATGGCCGGGAGGACCTCTTCTTCGCACAAGGTGTGGTCCATGCCCAGGATCGTTTGTGGCAGCTAGAATTAAATCGCCGGGCAGCAACCGGCCGCCTGGCTGAGATCTTCGGTCCACCCGGCTTAGAAACGGATCGCCTGACGAGAACACTGGGTTTCAACCGCCTAGCCGAAGAGACCTGGCACAATGCTCCAGAACATATCCGGTCTGATGTCGAATCGTACACGGCCGGCATTAACGCTTATCTAAGAACCGCTCCCAAATTGCCCGTAGAATTTTCATTGCTTCGTCACCGCCCTGAGCCATGGCGACCTCTAGACTCCATCGTTTTCGGCCGGCTGATGGCTTGGACGTTATCTCATGTCTGGGCCGGTAAGTTAGCCAGGGCCAAGCTGATCGAGGCGGTCGGCCCAGAGGCTGCAAGTCAACTGGATGCCCACTATCCGAAAGATAACCCAATCACCATTCCTCAAGGAATCGAATTCAACTTGTTAGAGCCAGATGCCATGTTTGGTTCAGCAAATGGGCCATTCCTGGGGCGGGCGATTGCAGGCGGCTCCAGAGGTAGCAATGGTTGGGTCCTTTCTCCAAGTCGAAGTGATAGCGGCAATCCAATTCTATGCAATGATATGCATTTGCCTATCACGACGCCGTCCCTCTGGTATTATCTTCATTTGCGTTGCCAAAATGGTGCTGAAAATGGGAGAAGTCTCCATGTAACAGGCGTATCGCTCCCAGGCCTTCCTTACGTTCTGGTGGGTCACAACGAACATATCGCTTGGGGAGCAACAGTGTCGTTTATTGATACCGAAGATCTATTCGTGGAAGAAATCCACCGGAAGAAACCCCTTCTCTATCGTTACCGTGATGAGTGGTCGCCAATGCAAGTTTTTAAAGAAAGAATCAGCA
>JAHEJP010000314.1 GCA_024638855.1 Chloroflexota bacterium | reverse complement strand
TTAGTTGAATGAGGGCTTGCCACGCCGTTTTTTCGCTGATCGTAAGGTATTCACTGTCCCGGCTAATTTCTCTTCGCCTGGCCGACAATACCACGCTGGTGCAGAGCCTGATGGTAATAAGATAATAAATTATCTCTAGTTCATTCGGCCTAAGCGGAAAGATTCGATGATAACCCTCGATGATCCGGCTTGCAGCAACGATAACATTATCTTCGCCAAGCATAGCGTATGCTGCTGCTACGGCCGGTTCGTAAACGTAAGGGCCGTAAACCAGATCACCGAAATCGATTAAACCACCGATTCGGAGCTTCCCCGAATTAGATCGACTTACGATGACATTATGGTCGTTTGCATCATTGTGAATCACGCCACTCCGCAACTCATTCAAAATCGGGACAACATTGGCCTGATAATCGATCAGGAAGGAATCAACAATAGCCACCTGTTCAGAATCCTTGAGATAGCTCAAACCACCCTCTATCACCTTGGCTGCCCGGTATACCGACCAAAGTAAGGGGCGCCTGGCCATCGGGTGCCAATAACCAGCGAGCGCTTTATCAAGATGGCCCAGATAGTCTCCTAAATCAACTTGCAGTTCATCCTTAGGCCCATCAACTGAGGCCATCACCTGACCTGGAAGATAAGTCAGCAGCCTGACAAAGTGCTTGCGATCTTCAGTATCGGATATCCAACTGATCTTTTTGCCCTTGACTGAACGCACCACTGTGGGAACGGCAATTGATGAATCATTTCGTTTTATTCGATTCAAAACTTGATTTTGAAAGCGTAGTACGCCCTTTAGCTCGCCTCCATTCGATATTTTCAAGACAAACTTAGAATCATCCTTGTTCCTGACAAAAAAATTTTGGTCCCGTTCGCTTGGCAATTCGGATATATCCCCGCTTAGGCCAAAATATGTCAAGGCGATTCTTTCGGCTTGATCTATAGAGAAAAGGGGTCGTAAATCAATGCTTGTCATTTTCAGATTCCAACACTATCTAAACGTTAAATGCCGATAATCATTCAACGAATGCTATGATGATGCTACTTAGTTTGCGAGGCGAACAAAACATAGGACAGGCATAAAAACAGCCTGACAATGCAATAACTGTCAGGCTGTACCAACACGGAGACCTATCGTTCCAAATTGGGGATTTAAATGACGTTTTCAAATATTCCGGCCGCACCCATACCACCGCCTATACACATCGTCACCATCCCCAGGCTCACATCTCGACGTTTCATTTCATTGATAATTTGAACCGTCAACTTGGCGCCGGTACAACCGAGTGGATGGCCCAAGGCGATAGCACCTCCATTCACATTGGTCTTCTCCTCGTCAAGGCCCAACTTTCGTATCACCGCAACCGCTTGTGCGGCAAATGCCTCATTCAACTCGATCAGGTCAATATCAATCAATTTGACGCCTGTTCTAGCAAGTACTCGGGGTACCGCAGAAATCGGACCTACACCCATAATCTCGGGACGAACACCGCCAACATTAAAACCGATAAATTTCACCAAAGGTTTTAATCCCAAGGCTTTAGCTTTCTCCCGCTCCATGACAATGACGCCTGCGGCGCCATCACTCAGTGGGGATGCGTTTCCGGCAGTTACAGTGCCGTTGAGTTTGAAGACTGGTCTCAGTTTTGAGAGCGCAGCTACATTTGTATCTGGTCTTAGATGTTCATCGCGATCAAATATTATTTTTTCGCGAATAGGCCCGTCTTTTCCTGCCACTACCTCTTCAACTTCAATCGGCAAGATTTGATCCTTGAAATAGCCGTTCTCAACGGCTGCGGTAGCCTTCTGATGACTCCGAAAGGCAAATTCATCCTGCGCCTGCCGGCTGACTTCAAACTCCTCAGCAACATTTTCGGCCGTTAAGCCCATGTTCATATAGGCTTCTGGGTAATTGAGAGACATGTAGGGATTCGGGCTAATGCGAAATCCCGTCATGGGGACCAGACTCATCGTTTCTGCGCCTCCGGCAATGATACAATCAGCGCCATTGGCGATGATTCTCTCGGCCGCAATGGCGATTGTTTGCAAACCACTGGAACAAAAGCGATTGACGGTCATACCCGGAACGGTTTCAGGCAAGCCAGCCCGAAGCAATATCGTTCGAGCAAAATTTAAACCCTGCACGCCTTCAGGCATGGCGCAGCCAATAATGACATCGTCAATATCGTCAGGACTGAGTACCTCAGCCTGTCTCATAAGCTCTCGAATAACATCGGCCGCCATCTCGTCGGATCGCCAGTTTCGGGTTATTCCTTTTCTAGAACGTCCGACGGCTGTTCGCGTTGCGGCAACAATTACTGCTTCTCGTATCATTGGTCAAATCTCCTGATCAAATGTGAGACTTCATCGATCAATTTCGTAAGGGTTTTCCACTTTGTAACATGTGCGATATGCGAGCCTGGGTCAAGGGTTCACCTATCAATGAGACGATAGCTTCGCGTTCCAAATCGAGGATATACCAAGGATCGACCCAAGTTGGCCCGCTTAGATCACCGCCGCATAAGATATGGGCTAATTTACGACCGATCAAAAGATCGTGATCGCTTGCATAACCGGCCCAATTAAAAGTCTGTACGCCCAGGTTGAGGGCGGAAAGAACGTCTCGACCGGCCGCATAAATCATCTCGATTTCTGGAGGTCGATTTCCACGGGCAACAAGTTGCAACGCCTTTCCCTTCGCTGCTGACAGCCGGTGATCTTGATTCATAACAATTTCATCATCGGGCTGTAAATAGCCCAAATCTTTATTCTCCCAAGCGCTAGCTCCAACTTTTGCCGTCGCTATTTGTTCGAAGATTTCTTGCATAACAGGAAGGACATCCGCGTTTTGCGTGCGCATGACAGGGTTTATCCTTCGACGCAGCATCTCCTTGCAGCCCCCTGCGCCCGGAACGAGGCCAACGCCAACTTCCACAAAGCCCATATAAGTCTCATGGTCTGCAACACTCGTCCAACTAGCCATTGTCAGTTCAACACCACCACCCAAAACCCTCTGATGCGGTGCCGTGACAACTGGTTTCGGAGCGTGGCGCAAATCGAAGAAGACTTTTTGACCACGATAAATCATTTCCTCGATCTGATCCCACATTCCTTGCACAGCGGCGATTGCAACCGTGGCGATATTCATGCCAACACAAAAATCTTGACCCTGATTACCGATAACCAGCGCATCAAAGTCTCTTTCAAGGCGTTCTAATGCGAAATAGGCCATCTCAATAAAATCTGTGTCAAGGGCATTGACTTTTGGAGAATGCAATTCTAATAGAGCAACTCCATCGCCCATATCAAGCAGGCTGGCACTCATATTTCGTTTCAGTTCCAGGCCCTCTTTGTGTAATGTGGCGATTGATATGCGCTTAGGATCGTCGATGACCGGTTGATAACTCTTGGTCTCGAAGTCGTAATATCGGCCGTTATCATAAAAACTAGCGCAGCCAGCCGCGAGCATTTCTTTGACCCAATCTGCTACTTCATACCCAGAGCTCTCCATTTTCTCGACGGTTTGCCTGACGCCAAGCATATCCCACATCTCAAACGGGCCAGCTTCATGTGCAAATCCCCAACGCATGGCAGCATCCACATCAATTAATCGGTAGGCGACCTCAGGGGAAACGTATGCGGCGTAAGCTAGTGAGTAGAACAACGCATTTCGTACAAAAGAATTGGCCCGATCTTCCTCCTGGGCGAGTAATTCCGGCAATCGTTTGGATAATTCCTCGATCTTGCGTACGCTACCAACCGACTCAAATCGAACCTTCGTTGGCGCTGTATATTCAAGCGTATCGAGATTAATTGTCCAGAATTCGCGTTTGCCATTAGTGATCACCTTCTTATAAAAGCCCTGACCACTTTTGTTTCCTAACCACTGGTTATCAATCATCTCGCCAACGACAGCCGCACTTCTCTCCGATCTCAACACTTCGCGGTATGGATCCTGTGGAATAGCGTCGTAAAGATTGGTGGTCACATGCCCCATAACGTCTAAGCCAACTAGATCCAGGAGCCGGAAGGTTCCCGTTTTAGGCCGGCCGAGTAAGGGACCAGTCAATGAATCAATTTCTTCAACTGAATATCCGTTTTCCAGGGCATAGTTGACACTAAAGGAATTGGCTATGGAGAAGAAACGATTACCGATAAAATTCGGAGTATCTTTGCATATGACAACGCCCTTTCCAAGAACATCCCGGCCAAAAAAGCTCATAAATTCAACCACCTCTTGGCTGGTATCTGGCGTTGGAATGATTTCTAACAGCTTGAGATAACGGGCCGGATTAAAAAAATGGGTGCCGAGAAAATGGGCTTTAAACTCCTCTGACCGGCCGTCGGCAATCTGGCCAATTGGAATTCCAGATGTGTTGGAGCTAACGATGCTACCTGGTTTTCTGGTGGCTTCTAAGCGCGCCATCAACTGCTGTTTTGGTTCCAACTGTTCAACAATAACTTCTACAATCCAATCGCATTTAGCAACACCATCAAAGTCATCTTCAATGTTGCCTAAAGTGATGAACTTCTTGCGATCAGACCGGGCTAAATTTGCAGGTTTGGCCTGTAACATCCGATCATAGAGACCCTGCACAAGTCTATCTCGGGCTACTGGATCGTTCTGCTCCTCATCGCTGAGCCCAGGTGTCACGATGTCAAGCAATAATACTTCTATGCCAATATTCGCCAGATGTGCGGCAATGCCGCCACCCATAGTTCCGGCGCCGATTACAGCTACTTTGTTAATTGAAGAAATCATCAACGACTCTCCTTGAGACCGATACTGAGTAACAAACTTATAGGAAAACGTTAGTCACCAATATTTAATCCTTGAGTTCATAATGACAGATACTTTTTCAGGTCAAAGTAAATCCACCATCTACGGTGAAAACCGCGCCGGTTGTGAAGTCAGATGCTGAAGAAGCCAGATAAAGAGCGATGCCCGTAAGTTCTTCAGTTTCGCCAATCCTCTTAGCCGGTGTTTGTTTGATGATCGATTCACGAAACGACTCAGTATCCCACAATATTTTGCTGAATCGGGTCTTAATGAAGCCAGGGGCGATAGCATTAACCTGGATATTATCACCACTCAATTCCAAAGCCAGAGATTTGCTCAGCATAATGATAGCCGCTTTACTGACGCTATATAAGCCCATCATCATTGATGGTTTCAATCCGGCAATAGAGGAAATTATTATGATCTTTCCACCTTGACCCTGCTTAGCCATTTGTGCAGCGGCCATCTTACAAAACCAATAAGTGCCTTTGATGTTTACCTCAAAAATCTTATCCCACTGTGATTCTTCTGCCGTTAAAAGCGGGCCAAAATGGGGATTGGTGGCTGCATTGCTTACGGCAATGTCGATGCGACCGAATTCGCCAATTGCTGTTTCATAGAGCTGTTGGATATCGAGTTGCTTTCCACTATGTGCTACAACTCCTAAGATTCGGCCGGGAAATTCATCATTGAGTTCTTCTGCGGCCGGCATGATGTTTTGTGACTTCCGGCTACTGATCACAACGCTTGCCCCTTCTCTTGCATAAGCGTGGGCAATAGCCTTGCCAATGCCGCGCGAACCCCCGCTAATTACGGCTACTTTTCCACTAAGATCAAAATTCGACATCGCCTTTCAACATGCATAGTGACTGACATCCCAGGCTGTAGTAGTTCACCATCTTCTATCATTTGGTTATTACTCCAGGCTTGATATCACTTTAACTCCTGCCTCGAGTATCCAAGAATACTTCTGGCAACGATCAGAAGATTGATCTGCTGCGTCCCTTCGAATATATCGTTTATTTTTGCGTCACGCATCCATTTTTCAACTAGCAACTCGCGTGAATATCCTAGTGGCCCAAGTAGTTCAACCGCTTTCTGGGTTATCCAGGTTGCCGCAACACCTCCATAAGCCTTGCACATACTGGCTTCAAGGCGGTTTGCTCGTCCGTGATCAATCTGCGAGGCAGCCCTCAGCGTTAGTAGCCAGCCAGCCTTATGCCTGGCTTCCATTTCTAGTAAATCTCGCTCGACAGCCGTTAGCGCATGTTGCGATTTGGTATAATAGTCGCCGACCAATCCTTCTTCCATAAGCCTGCTCCTTGTATATTCCAGAGCAGCTCTGGAAACGCCCATGGCACTGGCTGCAACCACCGGCCTCGATGCATCGAATGTTCTCATTGCACCTTTAAAACCTTTTGTAGTCGGTTGATCAAGACGTTGGACATCAGGGCTCCCCAAAATATTGTCAAATGGAAGCCGAGCGTCCTCAAAGACGATGGAAGCTGTATCACTGGCTCTTATACCC
>JAHEJP010000313.1 GCA_024638855.1 Chloroflexota bacterium | reverse complement strand
CGGCCGCTTTCAAACGTTTGGCGCAAGGTCATAGACGACGCCAATGATGCCTATCGCCACTAACAGTACACCTGACACGCGGGTTAGTACCTTGTAATTGCCGGCGGTCCAACCGGTGAAGCGTCGCTGCAAGGGTAAGGCTATGAGCGGGAGAACGATCAGCGGCCAGCCAAATCCTAGGCCAAAAGCCAGGAAATAGAGCAAATTGCCGGCCAGCCCGGCCGCACTGCCAGCCCCGAGTAAAAAGGCGCTGACGATCAGCGGACCTGTACATGGCAGAGTCATCGGCGCCAGAAGAAGGCCGTAAGCGAAGGCAGCCGCATAAGGATTTCGCAGCACCGGGGCCTGGATTGTGCCTATCCGGGCGAAGGGGTTTCGGCCGGTCAGCATGAGCACGCCCATGAGTATCACCAGCCCGTAAATGACCGGCAGCAGGTAGGGCAAGATGTCGCCGAATGAACGCTCAAAAGCAAACAGCAACCAGCCGATGACGATCATCAAGCTCAATACTCCGGCCAATACGAAAAATCCCAACAAATGAGTGGTGCGGCGAGAGCGCCTTTCGTTGGCGGTTCCGGCCAGAAAGGCTATCAGACCTGGATAGAGGGGCAGGACACAGACATTGGTCAGGATGGCCGTGTTGCCAAGTATGAAAGCCTGGAGTAGTTCATTCATATTTGTTTTTGGTTCGCATCGGTTATGGTTATTAAAAATCTAACTATGGCAGAGCTGGTCCGCTTTACCCTTGAGCGGCGATAATCTGGGCGATAATTTGGTCCGAAGACTCGATGCCGGTTACCAAATCCGTGTTAGATCCATCCGCTCGGATGATAAAGTGAGGCGTTGCCGGTGGGTTGGCGATTGACCGGCCGAATTCATCAGCCAGGAGCCCCAACATTTCAGGTGTAACCACCGCAAACAGCCAATCGAAGCCCTCTCCGTTGGCGTAGCTGGCCAAGGTGGCATCGTCGATATTGGTTTCCACGCTCAGAGCGACGAAGACGACGTCTTCACCGGCGAGTTGTTGTTTGGCATCCCTCACATTGCCTAACTGGCGGCGACAATTGCTGCACCAGGTAGCCATCGGTTCCACAAAAATGGTTTGGTCTTCAAAGTCGGCCAAAGTGAAAGTCTCGCCTGTCCGTGCATTGGTCAGGGCGATTTGCTGCCAGGCCGGCCGGTCTGTAGCCATCGTTTCCGATTCCAGTGTTTCCGCATCGTTCATTTCTTCTGCTTCTGTCGGAGGATCTGCCATCATTTCCTCTGACGTTTCCGCTTCACCTGCTACTTCACCGGATTGTTCCTCAGACTCAGACATGGATTCATTAGTGGGCTCCGATTGGATGTTCTCGGGCTGGATGACGGTTTCAGCTGCAGCAACCTCGGTGTCTGGTGGCTCTTGTGATTGGGAAGCGCTGCAACCGGAGAACAGAAACAGTACGATGATTGCTAAAGCCAAATAGGCAGTTTTTCTCATGGCGATAATTTCCTTTAGATTGTGAGTTATTATTTGTACCACGACCAGAATCTAACGATCGGGTCAAGACTTGAGCTATGATAGCGCAGGAGGGTTACGATTTAATGTCAAGAATCTTACGTATGGATTACGGCCGCATCATTAAGAGGCAGATGTTGCGGAAAGTCCTCCAGAGTTTGAAACCCGTTGCGCCCGTTAGAGGTGACTTTTATCCTCTTGTTTTAATGAGTATCTACACCTGACCTGGCAGCCTGGAATGTTGGATACTTTCGATTGGAATTAGAGAGGATTCCAAAACCGTGCTGATCAAACAAAATGAATCTGCCTTGGTGGTGAAGAGTAAGATGATATGAATGCGTCGGCCGAAATCTCTCCAGCCGATTCCCAGCCAATCAAGGGCAACCTCGGACTTGCCACTATCGCCTCGCTCATCGTCACCATTATGATGGCGGGCGTATCCGTTGCCGGCATCTTTTACCCGGACAAAATCTATCAGGAAGATGAGTTATTAGAGGCCTTCATCGCCAACGACGTCGTTAGCCTGGTCATTGGTGTGCCTATCCTATTACTCTCCATGTGGTTGGCGCGGCGTGGCAAACTCATCGGCCTACTATTTTGGCCGGGAGCACTTTTCTATGTCGGCTACAATTACTTCGTTTACGTCTTCGCCATGCCTTTAAGTTGGGAATATATACTTTACATAACCTTATTGGCATTGAGCCTCTATACAACGATTAGCCTTGTAACCAGCATTGACGGTGAAGATGTGCAAAGACGACTTGCGGGTTTCGTTCCGGAGAGACTCGCTGGTGGCGTCTTGGTTAGTCTCAGTACGTTGTTTTTGGTGAGGGCAATCGGCGAAATGGTCGGCGCCCTCGCCAACCAGACGCCAGTCTCCGATACAGAGCTCGCTCTTTTGGTGGTCGACTTTTTGATGGCCCCTGCCTGGATCATTGGCGGGGTGCTGCTTTGGCGACGTCAGGCCCTCGGCTATGTTGGAGGCACAGGTCTACTTTTTCAGACCAGCATGCTGTTCATTGGCTTAATCATGATCATGCTATTGCAACCCCTGTTAACCGATGCTGCATTTAGCCTAATCGATATCGTCGTCGTCTTCATTATGGGCCTGATCTGTTTCGTACCATTTGTGCTCTTCGTCCGCGGTGTGGTCAGATCGTAACTCGCCTTCTGAACAGCCAACGAGGTCGTGGTGCCTAACAGGTTATATCGCCTACATCTTTATCCTCCAGAAACCTTACAACGATTGAGAAAAGGAGCAGAAGTACCTCATAGACCCGGCACCGATAAGTGAATTGGAGTGATCGCTATCCTGATATTTGATTTCAGTCGTATCCATATTTTTGGCCTAGATCATCGCTATTGTCGGATGGGGAGAATACTTTCCCTGGTCCATACCGGCTTAATATTCACAAGGCGCCGAAGTTGAGCCAATCAGTTACGCGATCATCTTCTTGACCGGCATCGTTGGGATAGCGGCAACAATTATTTGGTGGCAGATAGTGGACCAGACATCAGGTAAGCAGCCGTTGCTGTTTTATTGAGGCCAAGCCCTTGTTTCCGCCCTTTCACCGACCAAGCCAACCTGAGGCCGAATAGAGCAATCAATGAAAATAGCATTCCCAGGATGCCGATAATCGACGTCGTCTCAATCCAGGCTATCCCCCGTGGATCGCCAATGGAAATATCACCCCCGCTTCCGGCGAGACCAGGTGCTATGTAGACATCATCGGGCATTGTGAAAGATGGTCCCGCCGCGTCGCCGACGCAACTTATGTCAAGTTATCTCCGTGGATCATTAAGAATGTGGCTTAAAGATGTTCGGCGCCTGAATTGCTTAAGGTGACGTCATGACCGTAGCCGGCAAACTCCACATAGGTGCTGTTGGCCAAATGGTCGGCTGTGGCCTGGCTCCATTCCGGAGGCGTCACCGGATCATATGATCCCGCCAGCACCACCACCGGAACCTCACTTTGCACGTATTCTGTCGCAGCGGGAGGCAAGGGCGCTAAATTCCATTTCGCACAAATGGCCCGTTGGGCGGCCGATCGCGAAAAGGCATCCAATTTATGGCCGGCGTCAAAATCGGCAACCGAGCGGTTGCTTCCCGCGGCCGGCATATCTTGTTGGCAGTTGATGGCCAGAAATAAGCCCCAAGACCATTGCGAATTTTCCACTATCTCATTCCAGTAGCTTTGAGCAATAAAATCCAACGGCGTCAAATTGCCTCGACTAACTTCGCTGATCAACAAAGGCAGGTAGGTTGTGCTGAAAGGCGGGAAAGCGGGCTGGTAATGACTATCAAGCATAATCCAATCGATGAACATGTCGCCGACGAAATCCAATGGGATTAACGCATCTTCGTTCGAACTCCCTCGGTTACAATCACTGATAGATGATAATCGAGGGTTGCGGGTCGAGGGCCATGATTTCAGAAGGCGTCATCAAGACTGTGTCTTGAAGGAAGAATAACTTGATGCCGCTGTATTCAATGGCCGATTGGCCGGCATACTCGATGTAGTCGTGGGTTTTATCTTCCGGCCGACCGTAGCCATCTGCGTCGATGACCAGCTCCACGTGTGGAAAGTCAAGGATCCCTTCTTTATCGGGCACCATGCTTTCCTCAAACTGGTGAATGATCAGGACCTTGTTTACATTGGTTACATGGGCAATTTCGTTCAACTGCTCTTGAACGGCGTTGACATCATCGGCTGAAATATGGCCAAATACCTGACCCGGGACCTGACCAGCGGGCATGGTGAACTCTGAGTCCAACGCAAGATGAACGTGAGGCTCGTACAGGTACTGTTTTAAGCGCTCAAATTCATACCAAACATCGCTTTGACCCGGTTGAATATCGATTATTACTATTACCCCCGCCTGCTTGGCTGCAACAATCCAGTCCTCAAGGATACTTGTATCAAGCCAGTTATTGTAAGTGCCGTAAGGTCCAGGTGAACCATCGGCCACGGTGCTGACGATTTGAAAGGCAGGCAGCACGCGATGAGCAGGAGATATGCGCTGGTATTCTGCTACTTTGGAACGAAGCAGCCCTATCAACTCATTACGTGGGTAGGCGCCAAGAATGCCCATTAAATGAGTATGGGGATTTCCATAAAAAGTAATTATCCGGTGTTCGTCAAGATATGGCTGAGGGCCCTCAGAGTTTTGTCGAAAACCGGCAATTCTCCAGTCCTCAACATTCGGAGCAAGGGGCGTCTCGATACTGACAAGTGTAGGGGTTGGAAAGTAACTGGGACTAGGCGTGAAGGTCGGGTGTCGTCTCGGCGTCAGCGAGGGTTCTGGCGTTGGGGTAACAGTTACTACTTCCATCGATGCTCTTAACGCTCCTAAATTCGTTTTAGTCGAGACGGGAGTTGGATTAATACTTTCACGCCCTGGTCCAAATGGCAGCCAATGGGACGGGATGAAGTACAGAGCTACCGCTAGCAAAAGAAACCCCAATATAAGAATGTCGCGCACCTTTAGTAATCGCATAGCCTATTCCCTGATTGCAGTATTAACAATGCCGGCGCACAAATATCCGGTTGTCTACGAAGAGATTGTAGTCCACGACAAATCAAAGTTCAGGAACTTAACTTGATTTTACCCATCAAGTCATTATGAAAAAGGTTTGTTTACAAATGCGAGCTGTCGCTCGTTCATACCCATAAGGGAACAGAATTGAGCAAAAGCGAGGCTCCCCTTCCCATACTATCTAAAAGTGATGCCTGTAGGGACAGTTTTTTTGTTCCAAGTGGTGACATTTTAGTTTGTCAAAAACACGAGACGGTCCAGTTGCTGCTGCTCGAACGGGTGAACGGCTGCCGTTGTGTGCGCCGAAGCGTTGTCGAGGATGACAAACCAGAAGGTACCTGGTTCGAGATCAATTGACAACTGAAGATGCTCCAATAGTTCGGCTGCCCGCTTGCGATGATGGATGGTGTAGAGTCCTTCACCGGACAGGAATATCAGGCTACCAAAGAGGGCATACCAGGAATTCTCCCGGATTGGAGAATCAACCTTCAATTGCTTGCCTGCTAAGCTATAGGTGGAACCGATGTCGGGATTCCAGTGTAGGTCGCTGCTATCCAGAAAAGCAAGATATGCTGATTTGGGCGGTTCGTCTGACCGGCATCGGGCAGAACTTTGACTGGTGAGACCACCGGCCAGCGCCATCTGTCGTAGCTGGTCAACTCGTTGCCGCTTGACGACATAGAGTGGATCTGGTGAGTGCACGCAGCGCTTGGCCCGCCGCCAGCGAATACCAACGCGACGCAAGGCTTTGGAAATGGTGGTTTGGGTCACTTCGACCACGTGATAGGTCTCTAGATACTGACGGAGTAGGGCCTGGGTCTAGTTTTGAGCCGCCGTGTTCAGCTGGGCCATATTAGCCGGTGATTGCGTTAGCACATCTGGCCACTGGGCTTGTGTCCAGTTCAACAGCAGTGGCCGTCCACGACCGTATGCCGGTCGCAAACCAGTTAGACCTGCATCGTTGTAGAGATGGATGTAACGGCGGATTGTTGTGGCTGATAAGTCAAACATCTGGCCCAGCTCTGTGGCCGTTTGACCCTGATTTGATAGGTCAATGACCTTCCGTCGCCGATATCATTTGGCATCAGTTGTCGTTCTCATTTCAGTCTGGATTGTTTCACGGTCTTGGGCATCGACTTTGGCATAAATCATGAGCACTCTCTCCTTTTTCAGAGAGAATGGCTCGCATTATTCAATTGGAAAAGTGCACGAACCTTTCGAATATTTACTTAGAAGAAAAGTCTCTGTCCATCATCGTCTGGTTGGTGGAAGAAGGGTTAGCCACT
>JAHEJP010000312.1 GCA_024638855.1 Chloroflexota bacterium | reverse complement strand
TGCGTGGAGCACGGTTCACATCCGCTGGGACATGAGCTTGACAGAGAAACGAATATCATTCCCTGCCAACTCGAGCGGGAACCTTTAAAATTGAGGCTTATATGATCCAAAAAGGGGAAAAATTGGGCGCGATTGGACTCGAACCAACGACCTTGTATGTTAATTAAAGTGGGATAGACCTTGATGGTGTAGGTCTTATCCGCTTGGAGAGCGGTGAAGCTCCGAACGACCTTAAGTCTATGAAACACGAGACGAAGACCAGGCGCGTCAATGAGATGTGGCAGACCGACTTCACGCAGTTCAAAGTTATTTGCTGGGGCAGGTTGTTTACGATAATCTAAAAAGACACCACTTGGTGAAATAATGGCCGACTAAAATGTCACCACCTTAGTCTCCGTTATCATGAGGCATCATGATGATGGAGGATAGGAGATGTTGACAGTGAAAGATTGGGATCAGATACGGCGTGCATTTTATACGGAAGGCAAAAGCATCCGCGAGATCGCGCGGGAAACTGGCCATGCTCGACGGACCGTCACCCGTATGGTGGAATCGGATAAGCCACCCAAATATAAAAGGCGTGGCCCGAAGCGAGCGCCTAAACTGGGGCCATACAAAGAGCGCATACAGGAATTGTTGAGCCAAAACCAAACCTTACCGCGTAAGCAGCGCTGGACGTCGCCGATGATATTCAAAGAAATTCAAAGGGAAGGGTATCAAGGTGCAGAATCGACGGTACGCCATTACATCGGCCAAGCGCGGAAACTGCTGCGCAAGCCGGCAGTTTTTCTCCCGCTGGAATTCGACCCTGGTACAGATGCTCAGGTTGACTGGGGCGAAGGGGTGGTCAACATGAACGGCGAGGAGGTTACCGTACAACTTTTCTACATGAAACTCTCTTACTCCCGTCGCACCTTCATGATGGCCTTTCCACGCCAAAAGCAAGAAGCCTTCTTCCTGGGCCATGTGCGCGCCTTCGATTTCTTTAGCGGCGTTCCCCAACGTATCAGCTATGACAATCTCAAGGCGGCGGTGAAAGAGATCCTAGAAGGGCGGAATCGTGTTGAACAAGAATCATTCTTCTACTTTCGTGGCACCTATCTGTATGACAGCCACTTCTGCACCCCGGGAGCGGGCAACGAGAAAGGGCAAGTGGAACATAGCGTAGGCTTCAACCGGCGTCGCTTCCTGGTTCCCCTGCCGGAAGTGAGCAGCTTTGCAGAGCTCAACGACTATCTGTTGCAGAAATGTCTGGAGGATGACAGTCGAACTGTCAGCGGCCAGCCAGCCACCATCGGCGAGATGTGGCAGCAAGAAAAGGAGAACCTGCGAGCATTGCCGGCACATCCTTATGACTGCTGCCGCACGACGACCGTCAGCCTCAATCGTTACAGCCAGGTTCAATTGGAAACCAATCGCTATTCCATCCCGACTGACCTGGCCAATAAGCAGTTAACCGCCAAGCTCTACCCATTCCGTATCGAAATTTACCGACCTGGAGAAATGGAACCCATTGCCGTTCACCAGCGTTGCTATGACCGCCGGCAGGAAATCATCGACCCGCTGCATTACTTGCCCCTAATCCGGCAGCGACCGGGAGCAATTAACCATGCCAAGCCCTTACGCCGTTGGCGAGAGCAGTGGCCGGTGGTTTATGATGAACTGCTAGCCCACCTGCGCCACAAGTGGCCGGATGGTCGGGGTGTGCGCGAATTTGTCAACATTCTCTATCTGCACAGAGAACACAGTCAGACAGAAATGGAAGCGGCTATTCAATCTGCCTTGAGCCATCATTGTGCTCATCTGGATGGCGTACGATTGTGGTTGACCCAACTCAAACGACCGGAACCGATTTTTGCTGCTCTCGATTTGGTTGACCACCCTCGGCTCAACGGTGTTGGTGAACAAGCTGTTCAAGCGAGCGCTTATGACCTATTGACAGGAGGTGGCCGATGACCACGGTGGTCGACAAGGTGGTCTTGGAAAGCTACCTGAAGAAATTATACCTTTCAACCTTCATTCGTTATCATGAAGCATACGCCGCAGAGGCTGCGCAGAGCAACCAGAGCTATACGCGTTTTCTTTTGGCTCTAACTGAACAAGAAGTGCTGGCCCGGGAAGCGCGACGACGACAGCGGCGGCTGAAGGAAGCCAAGATTCCGGTGGTCAAGGAGTTGAGTGGCTTCGATTTCGACAAGATCCCTGAGCTCAACCAACAGCAGATTCGACAGTTAACAACCGGCGAATATATCGGCAAGGCAGAACCGGTGATCCTCATTGGTAATCCCGGCCTGGGCAAGACGCACATCGCGACTGCTTTGGCCATCGAGGCGACCCGGCAAATGCATCGCGTGCGTTTCTACAATGCCGCCGCTTTAGTCAACGAGCTGATTAAGGCGCAGGATGAGGGTCGCGTTTCGCCGTTCATCAACAAAGCCCTCAACTACAAACTATTTGTGATTGATGAATTGGGCTTCATCCCCTTTTCCAGTACCGGCGCCCAGTTGATGTTCCAGTTCTGCTCAACCCTTTATGAGCGGGTCTCCTTGATTGTGACGACCAATCTCAAGTTTGCCGATTGGACACAGGTTTTTGGCGATGAACGTTTGACGGTCGCTCTACTGGACCGCTTGACCCACAAGGCACATATCATCGAATTCGTCGGTGAATCCTATCGTTTCCGAGAACGGCAACAACAGCAGGAGGCCGGCTGATGCTTGGCAACGTAGGAACCATGACACTAAAGAGACCTACTTTTGACTCACCAAAAGTAGCAAAAGCGAGGCTCCCCTTCCCATACTATCTAAAAGTGATGCCTGTAGGGACAGTTTTTTTGTTCCAAGTGGTGACATTTTAGATGATCGTCTGGTGTCATTTTTGACGATCGCAGGAAATACGTTTATTGGATAGTGGTGACATTTTGCGCAGCCATCTGGTGACATTTTAGTTTGTCAAAAACAGCAGGTATTACCTCTGTGCACGGTGCTGGATGATTACTCCCGCTACATCCTGTCCTGGCAGCTGTCGAAGACGATGGGCGCGACCGATGTTGAACAACACAACAGACGCTGCAGCAGGCTTTGGACAAGGTCGGTGTCACCCGCATCAAGGTCAAACATCGCCCGCGGTTGCTGTCAGACAACGGCCCCTGCTTCATTTCCGGAGCGCTGCGGAAGTACCTGCGACGTTATCACATCGACCACATCCATTCCGCCCCATACCATCCCATGACCCAGGGTAAGATTGAGCGCTACCATCGCTCGATGAAGAACGTGGTCAAGCTGGACACCTACTATTTCCCGTGGGAGTTGGAACAGGCGATTGCGGCGTTCGTCGCCTTCTACAACAACGAACGCTACCACGAATCGCTGGACAAACATGACGCCGGCCACCGTTTATGCCGGCCGTACAAAGCAGATAGCCACTGAGCGAGAGCGCATCAAACGGCTGACGATGGAAAGCCGCCGATTACAGCATCGGCAAACTGCCGGACAGGCAGTCGGATTGATAGGTGAACCCTCTTGTTACTTGCTACGAGATGTCACAAAATATTTGACGACATACAATATGCCCTCTGTGCCAAACGGCTTAGTTTTGGTTAAATGTAGATTCCAATTGTAGGGAAATAAAGAGATAAAAGGAGAGACGAAAATGTCCTATGTCGTTGATTTTAATAATGTGTCTACGGTTGGTTTAGAGTCTTCACCTGTAGCGGATGCGCTTGCTGGTTTACGTGCTAATGAAGCCCGTTACTTTATGAACAAATACAAGCATGAATTCACGATTGTACCAGCTAGCGAAAGCCAGGAGACCCTTGATTATGTAAACCGAATTTTGAAAGAAGAACGTGATATTGAGTTTGCAGCCAAACCGCTAGAAACGTCGCGTTTTCAAGTGGCAAATATCAAATTTGCCTACGTCTTTTATGAGGATGGCCTTGGGATCAATGTCATGTATACGGTTGATAACCCTAAGAAGCGGGCCGTTGGTTTTAAGCTTTCTGAGGGGATGGAGGTACCAAAGGAGTTAGAAGGGAAGTTTAAGTTTGCTAGACAGAAGTCTAAACTAGCTGGAACAATTCGGGGCTCGTTTTTTGTAATTAAAGGAGAATATTAGTGAAATTGAGGCTGATCCGGCAACCCCATGGGTAGGCGGTTGTTGGTATATTTGAATGGGTGAATGAAATGAACAGGAACATATTTGTCGTACTTTACATTGTGGTGTTGATTGCCGTTATCGTTGGTGTAGATTTGCTATTCTTTCGGGGTCAGAGTCGAACCTGGGAACGTCTGATAGTAAACATCGGCATTGTCTTGGTGGATGCAGCCTTCTATTTAATATTCCTAAAGAACTGGTTAAAGTGACCCCCATTGTCAAGACCACAGGTCGGCGAAGTTAAGGTGGATCGTCGGGTCACATAACCGGCACGTTGGCAGCAAAGTGAACGTCATCAGGTGTCTGTTAAGCCAGGCTCTGATGCGGTCGTTCGTAGTTGTAGATCTGGAAGTACTCGCCAAGTTCCATCATGACGGTTCCGCCGAGAAAGTTTTTCCAGATTTCATCCACTTCCTCTACTGTCTTGCATTTAACATGACATGATATAGACGGATTGATTTTGAACAGCGGGCCAGCACTAACCGCCATAAATTCCTGTCCCAAAATGTTGAAGCTATCGCTATCTACTGAGCCCGACGGGGTGTCATGAATCGTGGTCATATCGGTAATCTTTGAATTCTGGCCAAAAGCAGACACATAAAATGCAGCCGCTTCTTTGGCTTTCTTATCGAACCAAAAATGTGGGGTATTCATTTGTTTGGTCATTGTTGTATTTCTTCAGCTCTTTCTGCATTTGCACAGTTAAACATCCAGCGTACACCAAACTTATCTACGCAGGTTCCGAAATGGCCACCCCAGAACATTTTCTGCAGAGGCATCGTGGCGTCGCCGCCTTCTGATAAGGCTTGATACAGTTCTTCTGTTTCGGCGAGGGTATCTGGTTCCAGGTTGAGGGAGATATTGTTGCCAAGTGTAAGGGCGTGCCCCAGTGACTCCAACATATCAGTGCCCATGAGTATCAGTCCGCCCAATATCGGTAGTTCAACATGCAGTACCATGTTTTTTTCATGGTTCGGTAGCGGCGGCTGGCCCGATTCCACTGGGACATCTCTCATATATTGAACTGGGGATATAAACTCTGTGCCAAAGACCTGTATGTAAAACTCAAACGCTTTTTCTGTCTTGCCCATGAAATTTAGATAGATACTTGTTCTTGCCATTTTCTCATCTCTCAAGTTGGTTTTTGTGAAATCTGTCTATTTAAGAATGACGTAGTTTATAGCACATTTGTTCCAAATCAACCACCGTGTTCAACGTCAGAATTAGCGGGACAGATTTAAGCTCAGCGCAATTCAAGGTCATCGACAATCTCACCTGTAGCGCCCCTCACAGCTCTCTCAAGGTCGCGTTCGCTAGGCTGCGTGTAAAACCTGGTCGTGTCTAAACTCTCGTGGCCCAGCAGGATGGCAATCTGGTCAAGAGGCGTACCCGCGTCCACTAGATTCTTGGCGAAGCTGTGGCGAAGGGTATGAGCGGTGACATTATCTCGCCTGGTAGGCGTACTTCTTCACGATGGCGTGAATCTCCCACTCTGATAACGGTCCACGCTGGCCAAGAAAGAGATCCTCTTCATCCTCATCAGGGCGTATCTTCAAATAGGCTTCTAACGCCTTGCGTACGTGGACACTGAGCGGGATTGATCGGGATTTCATCCCCTTTCCTACTCGTACCTTAACCCAACCGGAGCGGTCACTTATTTCTAAGTCCGATACTTTTAGCGCTACAACCTCCGAAATTCTCAGGTCGGCGCCTTACATCATTTTGGATGATATCCAGGTTCCATTTATTCCCTCCCTGCATTGCGGCTGCAGCAACGCTGGCTTTTCTTCAAAGCTCAGCCAGAGCAGGCCATTGTCTGATTTCAGAAGATGCGGGAGGTAATGGGCGTAGGTTTAAGACGGTTCCGCGCAGCGCTTGTGAATCAGAAATCGATTCTTCGGTAATAATCTTGGAGCACGGTTCACATCCGTTGAGACATGAACCGTCTAGGCCAATGGCTATTATGCCAAACTACCACTGGCAGGAACATTTAACAAAGAGGCTGGTGTGCAAATAAAAGGGGAAATAGTGGGCGCGACAAGACTTGAACTTGTGGCCTCACGGATATGAACCGCAATTTGCTTTTTCAACTGTCGCACAAGTGAAACGCGAGCGACGGTCGATGTTTTGCAGAATCTCGTGCAGCGCCTTATAGTTGATGTTGTTGGTACGATAGTGGACTTTGAGCTGAA